>CAIVHU010000225.1 GCA_903905735.1 uncultured beta proteobacterium | reverse complement strand
CCTCCAGGCGCAGCGTCCCACGCTCGCCGTCACCGGTAATTCCACTTTTGCTCATCACCTGCACCCCATCTCGTTGAACATGCAGCTGACGATAGCGAAAACTTCAAGCTATTTCATGCAGGCTTACCGGAAGGACACGACCAATCTGCCACCCATGGGTTTTGTTGACACCTTGGCAATGATCCTGGTGACCATGGTCACCTCCATCCTGGGCGCATTCCTGGCAGGTTTTCTGTTCTTTCTGCTGATCGCCATCGGTGTCCCACTGCTGCTGAGCCTTTGACTGGAGAGGGCTTGCCAAACGCCAGCTGAGACTACCAACTGTAAGTCTGCACCCATCCACAGCGCCTGCTTCCCGAAAGGGGGGGTGGGCTTTTTTTTGGGCTCAACATTCCTGGAGCACCCCCATGCAAATCATCCGTCACCTTGCCGAGACACGCATCGTCGCCGATCCTGAGCTACGAACGCTGATTGAGCAGACCATTGCTGCGCTGAGCCAAGACGCGCCTTTCGACCCCGAC
The DNA here is from genome assembly GCA_903905735.1 of uncultured beta proteobacterium. Classification (GTDB taxonomy): domain Bacteria; phylum Pseudomonadota; class Gammaproteobacteria; order Burkholderiales; family Burkholderiaceae_C; genus Rhodoferax. The sequence goes on along the minus strand of CAIVHU010000225.1, from coordinate 2,729 downwards.
GTGCTGGGCTATTTTCTGATCGTGCAACCGGGCGACAGCCTTGCCGACATCGATGCGCAGCTGGGCTTCTCGATCCTGACCAACCGCTGGACCGGCATCCGCTACGACCAGCCCGGCTATACGCCATCCTTCGAGATCCTGCAGGAACACGCCGGGTACTTTGAGCTGGTTTTTGTTCTCAGCGATGACGGCTATGGGGTTGAGCTGTTTGTCCCGAAGGCGGCAGGCGTAGATCCAGAGTTGCTGGCCATGTGCATACAGTTTACACAAAGCCTTGGCTCAGCCAGCACACCGGGGGCGTTGTCATGAGGTGCTGGCACACCTATCCCGTAGCTATTCCAAGCCACGACGCAGCCACTTTCGAGTGGCTTTTTTTATGTCCCAAAACAGCGCCGTTTATGACTGCGCAAAACCATCCACCTTATGTGAAACAGCGACTCGCGCTGATTCCAACCATCCCTTTCATTCACACCCAAGGAGTATTTCATGAACACAACCACTACCGACCAAACCATTGATGCAAGCCATGTCGTTGCCGATGTCACAGACGCGACCACTTTTACCGACGTCACAGACATGGCTTTTGATGCGACTGATTCAGCGGAGATCGATACGGCCAAGGTCGATTCCGATTCACCGCATGGGCCAGCTATGCGGATTCTGCGTATCAAAGACTGTGCCTCGCTCTCAGGCAGATCGACACTGACCTATCACATAGGGTGCAGCAAAGCCAGCAACGGGTGCAGCCAAGCCAGAGCTGCCGACAACGCGGCAAACCCCGAGATCCACATCCGCCTGTTTGCCAACAGCGCCAAGGGCTATTTCTGCAAGGACTGGCTGCCCATGGCTTCAGTGGAGGTGCTGCTGTCTGATTCCACCGGTTTTTCCAGTGGCGATGTGCAACGACTGCTTTATGAGGGCAAGTCGGTCAACTCGGGGGGCTTTCTCATGGCCGCCCTGCGCCATGAGGGTCTTATTCGCACGACGGCGGCAAGCCTGCGCAGCTACGAGGCGCTGGACTCTACGGCGTGGCAGCTGGAAATATTGGCACTGATTGAGTCTGGCGTGGCCTTGTCTGAGATGCAAGCCGCACCGCCCCCGGTGGCCAAGACGCCTGGATCAAAGAAGGCCAAGAAAGCAGGCGGCAACAGGCCATCGGCTTGATGCTCGACCTCACCCTGGCCCTGGTGGTGGTGGCCGCCTTGGGTCTCTCATTCAGTTCAACCAGGCAGATTGGCATTTTGGGCATGGCCATTCTGTGCTTCATTCATCCCGCCCTGGTCATTGTGCTGATCCTCATGGGGGGCGGCATCTACTTTTACAACCGTAAACCTTAGGAGAAAACCATGCAACTCAACTCTGACTTTGTCCTGGACGCAGTAACCACCGTGCTCAATTGGGACTTGCCCGACGATCGCTACAGCGAAGCCCTTGTTGCCCAGGTGTGCCTGATGTCTGGCACCGATGCCGACGACAACTGGGGCTGCGAGGCGTGGGACACAGCGCTGAACATCGCTGTTCATTGAGGCCGCCACAGCACAGCTACTACAGCCTCGACGGTCACCGCCGTCCACCCATCTCGCCTCGCTCCCATCCCCCGGTCATGTTTTCGCAGTCTGCCAATGTGCAGCAGGCGTCAGCGTGGTCGGGGAACAGCAACATTATTTTTTTCGATTGGAATTTCACATGAATGACACCACCCAACCCATCACCAGCCGCCTAGTGCCTGAAGCCAGCCGCATGGACACGGTAGATCGCCTCTTTGGACTCAGCTACAGCTTGCAGTTGGAGCCCGCCATCTTCCAATACGCAGAACATCTGGCAGCACCACGGTACAACGGTGGCTATTGGAATTTCTACACACTTAGCAATGGCGGGTTTTATCTGTCACTTCGCTCAGGCATCACCTACAACGTCAGCAGCGCCAATGGGTTTGAAGGGCCAATGACTGGCGATGCGCTGGGCATTGGGGCGTGCCTATATGCATATTCCAGCCTGTCCTATGGGGGCGGTGCGTTTGCAGAGCTATGCGCCAATCACTACCATTGGCTGCGGGAGTACCTGTTTATGCATCCCGAGGCCAGAAACATTTTGCGGGCGATAGACTGAGGCTGGCCGAATCAAGGGCAGCGGCCAAGCGATCACCGCAAGAGCGTGGGTATGACCAAACTTCAACCCATCGGGCCAGCAGCGCCAGGACGTGTCTACCAAAATCCCTGGGCAGATCGCCCGGTGTGCCGTTAGTGGCAATGGCTGGCACTGGGTTGGCGTAAAAAGGGTATTAAGTCAGTAATTCAACGACTACAAGATTTGGCTGGGTGACACTGAGAGCAGACGGGTGGCGACACCATTGGGCTGGCATGGTCACCACCTAGCCAAACCAGCGCCAAGCGCGGTGGCAGGTCAAAGGCTGTGTCCACCCGTCGCCACGGCGCTGAATCGACGCCACGGCAAGCAATCGTCGCCCGCTAAGCCCATGATTTACATCGGTTGGCGTCGAGGCGTCGGGTGCGTCGGGTTTTTCAAAAGTTTTTTTCCTCGGCCACCGGAGGCACCACCAGGGAGCCATTAGTGCCTCGCATCTACTAAGTCGCTTGCCACGGAAAGACACCGCTCGACATCGCGCTACGGCCTTTGGTAGAAGCTTTGCTGGCGGTATCGGTAGTCGCTTTGCTGCCGGTATTGGTAGCTGCGTTTGACGCCCTCTGCGTCAAAAGTGGCGTCCCCTG
>CAIVHU010000224.1 GCA_903905735.1 uncultured beta proteobacterium | reverse complement strand
GGCGCTTCTGCCCTGGAACCTGCGCCTACCAGAAATATCACCAATTCCGCTTCCCTGACTACCTGCGGTTAATGGCGCGCTTACGCAGGAAGTAACCTGAAGCGCTTCGCTGATCAAGTTGCCAAGCGCCCTCAACTCATCCCCTTTCAACACCAGTCCAAAGTTCTTTTGCACTGATGTCGGGTCTTTGGCGTTGAGCAGCAGACTAGAAAATTCGAGGTGGTACGTACCCTCCATTGCATCTACGCGATCGATCTCGACTTCACGGATGAAGTCACCTGCCGTGGTTATTGTTGCTTTCATTCTTCTCTCCTGGTTGGACTGACATAAATCGATTGGAACTGATTTGACCGAACTTTTGAGCGGCGGCGCGCAATGCGTATTCAATTTTGGGCAGCAAAGGACTGTTTCTGGGGCCCAGTGCCGTATGCAGGCACCACACCTCACCATTCATGCGGTATTCCGCTGTCGCAATGGCTTTTTCAGGGGTCGAGACCGAAACCACCAAGGATTGACCGCTGGCGCATTCACTGGAGTAGTTGGCAATGCAGTGACGCATAGTCTGGCCCTCAACCCATAGGTCGTGCGAGCTGGCAAGTGAGCGCAATACGTAAGGCCCAACCTTCAGGGTCTTGAATGGAACCGGCCACCGGTTGGACTCGGAAAGCTCCAGCAGATACTTTCCGACCGCCCATTCTTTCGCCCGGTTGACCAGCCATGCCCACCCGGCCCGCTTTTGGGTGCGTGTCAAGGGCCTTTGAACGGTGTTCAGCCACTCCAGAACCACGTTGACATCATCTTGGTGATCATCGATGTCAGGCATCTGACCCTTCTGATGAAGTCGCACCAAGTGGGCTGCCAACTGCATGTAGCCCTGGTTTTCAAAATTAACACGAAGGTCACCTCGTGGATTGGGAATGGCACCGTGAGCGCGAAATATGGCTTCGATGAGCCAACGCGGCCGATCTTTATGTAAACCCAGTCTGTCCAGAATGAGCAGGTAGTCCAGTATTCCCTCCTGGAGTGATCCGGCGTAAAACTCATGGACAGCGTCAAACTCATCCAGAGTGAAGTTGAGCACCATGGTCCAGCCCGATTGCGTCAGGCCCCTGGATTTGAGAAAACCCTTCAGACGCTGCACCGGTTCTCCGTTTTCCGGGAAAGCCGAGTGGGTGCACATCAGTGCATACAGCCCAACGAGTTGCGGTGAATCGCGACGGACATCTTTGAGCACTGCAAACCGCCGCCAGCTACTGTTGTACTGCGATACCGCCAGACTACCTGGAAGTTCTAAGCTGGCAATGGTTTGGGCGGCAATCCCGGATATTTTCGGATCCAAAGCCAAACGATGGCGAATGCGGGTTCGCATCCAGTTCAAGTCGGCATGCTGCTCCAAGACATTTGAAAAAGTTTCAAACGTCCACTGGGCATACGCATAGGCACGGAATTCGTCATAACTGACGTGGTACCGGATCTCATGCGTGGCAAACTCCGCCAGCCGTTCAAGCCAGTCATGTTCTAAGTAGCGCCCAAACAATGCCACAGCATCATGCGATGCCCGCTTCAAATGCATGCCCTGCCGTTGATCAATGTCCCAAATCCAGGCATGCAGCAGCCCATTGGGCAGAAAAAGCAGGACAGTCTGACTCAGTAGCTGCACTGCCCGCAAGCCATTGCTGGTAGTGAGCTCCTGCACCGGGTTGCGAACCACATGGAGCAGCCTGCGCCATTGATAGTCCAGCAGTTTGGGGTGGTAAATATCCTCCAGATCTGGTGGCGGTGCAACCAAACGGGGATCACCGTCTTGTGGCTGATCCAGTGGCGTGAGCATCTCAGCAATATCGAGTGGTAGCCCGAAGGCTGGACAAAAAGCCCTCTGGAGCTCCACTCGCAGTGCTTCGAGTTCAATAAGTTGGCCTTGAATGAACATGTTTATGGACTCCTCGTCAGCCCAAAATTGCTGTGTGCAGGCGCGCTGTTTCTCTGTGCAAAGCCAGGATAGGTTCCCGCCGTTGGGCCTCTGTTGCGCCCTGTGTGACTTGGTAACCGCCAGCCAGATTCCACACCAGAGGCAAGTGACCCAGTCTCTCGAAAACGGCACGGTCGCGCTGACTCATCTGCTCGGTTGTCAGGATGCCGCCCAGCGGATCGTTGATGTGCGGATCGGCACCGGCCTGGTAGAGAATCAGGTCACAGTCCATGCAAGCCTCAATTGATCGATCAAGCCAAGCTTCAAATCTCCCATTACGAGCGTCATAAAAGTCATGGAAATGCGCCCCCAGGGTGTGGTGCTCAATCCAGTCAATGTCGAGTTTTCTCCTGATGTGATCGGTGCCATTGCCGTAATGGGCATCGCAGTCGATGATGCCGACGCGATCTACCAGCGCGGCCTCGTGCATGGCGATGGCGGCCACCATCAAGCCGTTGAAGCTGCAGTAAGCCATGCCGTGCGCGTATTCGGCATGATGGAAGCCACTGGTTGGAGAACAGACCGCTTCCTGATGAAGCAGCGCGTACTCTGCTGCTGCGACCATCGAGCCGGTGGTGTATGGCAAGGAGGCCGCGACATCGGCGCTGCGGGTGCCAAATCCATTGGCCATTTCGCAAGCCAGCACCGCACGCACAAATTCGGGGTCATGGGCAAAAGAGATGATGTCGGGATCAACGGGTTCAAACGAGCAAATGTCCATATTGATCTTGTCATCGGCTTGCCAGTCGGAAACGACGAGGCGTGGCTTGAAGGCAGATGGCGAAGGTTGTTGCGAGGTGGCGACTTGCTCTGGACGGTAAAAAACTTTCATGAAAGCTCCTTTTCAAAAACAGACGTGGTCAGTTAATGGGCTTAGGTATCGAGATGAAAAAGCCCGGCCCTGAAGCCGGGTGAAGTTGTCAATCAAGCAGCGATGGCTTGGGCGTTTGTTGACTGGGACTGGATGCCCAGGTCACGTCTGCGCTCGGCAATCGGGTCTGCGTGCGAGCGCTTTGATACGCTCTTGGGTTGGCGAACCATCAAAACCGCGCCATGGTTGGCAGCAACCCCTTGCGGGGCTTGCCCAGCATCGAACCAGGTGAAGCTGTGACGGCGTTGGATCAGTCCGACTTGCACCCGGCCATCGCGCACCTGGATGCTTTGCGGCTTGGAGCCTTGCGGCAGCTTGGTCGTGGCCAACTGTTGCTGGAGCTTTTGTTGCTCCTGCATTTGCTGGCGGTGACGGATCAGGTCACGTTGCGATTTTTTAATGAGCGTTACTCGCAACTGGCGATCCAGCGACGAGTCATTGAGCAGCCTTGTTACCTTTCGAGCGATGGCACGCTCAATCGGGTCAGTGGACAAGGACTCAACAAACGGGGTGTTAGACATGAATTGCTCCTTTGCGTGACGTCTGAACACACCGCGACGATGCCCCGGAAGGACTCGGGCTTGCAGACCTCTTTGGAGCTGCAGGCGTGAGTCCTCCCAGCCGCATCAGGAAACCTCACCCGGAATTGGGCGCAGTTCCGCTGTCGCGGTGAAACCTGAAAAACTCGGTTACGTGGTCAGCGTCGTGGACGCATAAGGTGCAAGGTGTTGCTTGTCATTGAAAAACTCTCCTCAAAAGTCACTGCCATCAATGGCTTTCCTCCATCAGGGTGATGGATCGGAGAGTCGCCTGTTTAGCCAGTATTTGTGAGTCGCCCCGGCAATCTGTCGATCAAATCCGGCGACGGTCTGAAGTCAGACCACTATCAAAAAACCAATAAAAAAGCCCGCTTCATCTGTCTCGAACGGCATGTGAAACATCACAAGGGGCTCGAAATTGCCAAAGCGGGCTTAGTCGCGTTTAGCAAGAATCTTTAACGTGCCCTGCAATTCAACTAGTAACTCGGCACAAGTAGTAATGTAAGCGATCCAGTGCTTTTTGTCAAGGACTTTTCCTGGTCATATTGATTTTTACAACAGTTCAAGTGCATCAATAGATCACAAGAAACCCGACAGGTGATGACAACACATATTGGTGGTTTTACGTCTCTTGCAAAGCCACGCACAAAGCGCCGTCCACCGTGTCCGAATCGAACAAGATCAATAGCTCATCCTTGTGATAATCAAATCGTAGATCGACTTTGACGGTCTGCTCCAACTCCTGAATCTCCTGAGCAGACAACACGTCACCGTCGATGCGAGAAACCCAAAAACTGGTGTATCCCGCTGCGTGGATGCGCCACCAGGGGTGGTTAAAGAGATCCGCCAGATCGACATAGTTGAACTCTTTGGACACGACCAATCGACCGTAACTTCTGCCAGCCACGTCAAAGGTGATCAAGTAGCAGGCTGTGTCGATCGCTTGTGGTGTGTAGCGCTGGTTTGCCAAAAACTGTGCAACCTCTCGCCCACCTCCTGGGTGACGGTCAATGTCAAAGTGGCCTTGTTCAGGTCGGCCACCTCGTCAGACAGTGCATACGCCTGGCTACGGATGGACTCGAAATCGATCTTCGACTTGGTCAGATCATCCTTGCCCAGCATACGCACATGCAGCAGTGGGCGCTTGCTGTCGTAGCTGTTGCCGTCCGCGACATAGTCGGACGGAATGTTTTCCAGTTGCTCGATGGAAATCATGCTCGGGCTCTGGCCCTCGATCAATTCGGTCACCACCTTCAGACGGCGATTGAGTTTGTCCAAGTCGGCCAACTTTGGCGACACGCCGTTGTTGACATTGGCGTCACCCAAAGCCTGGCGCACCTCAGAGACGGCATCCTGCACCCGAAACGCGCGCGCCAGTCGCTCGGTGGCATCCTGGGTGGCACTGTGCAGGGCTTCTTGCTGCTCTGCCCCAAGGTAGGAAGAAACCTTGGTGTTGTTCAGTGTCTGTTTTGCGGCATAGACCGACTCGGTGTATTCCCGGGACAGTCGCTCGGCGACCTTGTGCCAGCGGGTCAGGGTCAAGGTGCAGGTTTTGCTCATCGCGTTTTCCTTTCAGTTTTTTCCAAAATAGAACAGCCAGTCGTCCATGTCGGCATCCAGACGATTTTCCGGGTTGCCTTTGAGAACCTGCGCCCAGCCGTCGTAGTCGCGGCGTTTGCCGACGTGGTAAGCGAGTTTTTCCATGCACTCATCGAGCTTTTCTTGCAGGTCGTTGCGAACCATGACCCGGGCCCCGCGCTCAAAATCGCGTGATTTCGGATTCGCATAACCCAGGGCCGCGCCTTCACTGACTTCCAGGCCATCCTTGCGGATGTCGGCCACCAGATCGTCTTTCTGCTTTTTCCAGAACAGGATGCGTTCCTCGTGGAACTTCAATTTGGCATCGGCGCCTTCAGCCAGACGGGCGGCGGTATAGGTGAATTTCCAATTGTTTCGCAGCATGGTGTGACCTCTCAAAGGTGTGATGGGGATTCGAATACCACCCATGACAAGACCGGATGGCAAAATTTGAACGAAAAAAAGCCCACCCTGTCTGTCTCGAACGGTCTGCAACACGAAGTTGCAACGGGCTCGAAGTAGCCAAGGTGGGCTGGTCGGTTTAGCACTATTTTTAAAGCGCTGTGCAAGTAGACTTCTAAATCAGCGCATGAGTTAATGTAGTCGACCTGAGTCGATATGTCAATCTTTATGACACTACTGGTGTGTCAATCTTGCAACATTTGACCGAGTTGAACCTGATGTGTCGCATCAAACCTTTGCTTCCAGCTCAATGCCCGGTTATTGGCCTTTTGCAGAGATGATTTGCGCCTCGCAGCCTTGGTGCACAGATAGCGTGGTTCCGGCACCATGCCGACGCGACCCAGGTCCAACCGGTCAGCATCCCAGCAGGTCATGACTGTCACATCGTCGGTCATCCACCCGTCACTATGGTGCCGACACGCGTGCATGAGCAGGTCCATTTCCAGGTCTGTTGCTTCAAAGAAATGGCCGTTGAGCCGGTGTCCCAAAGTCGCGCCTCGACCGCCATGACCTTCGTCCTCATGTTCACTGACACGCCTGGCATCGTGCAGCCAGGCAAACAACTCAACCACAAGGGTATTGGCTCCTGTTTCGCGGGCCAGCATCAGGCCATTGGCACGCACCCGTGCCCAATGCGCTATCCCGTGGTGGCCGAACCAGTTGATTTGAAACTGCTCGCGCAAGTACCTGATCAAGCCCTGGCGATCGATGAAGCCCATCAAAAACTCAGCTTTGCGCCGCCAACTGACCCCATTGCGGGTCTTGAACGGTGCTCATTGCATCCGTGAGTTGATCACGCAATGCCGACAGGATCGCCGCATCTTCATCCTTGAGGTGATGACGCAGCAGTCGTTCGGCTTGGCGCGAGAGGTTGACCCGGTCCGCCAGGTTCTCCTTCAACCAGTTGATCACCAGCGCCCATGCTTTGGCACCAGAACCCAGCACCACGGTGAAGTCGTCCAGCATCTGCGCCAGTTCAGCCGGAATATGCAGCGCCTGCATGTCACTCACAAAGCGATTGACTGACAACACCTTCGACGAAGCGGCATCAAAGGCTTGCAGCAATTCCAGCGGCGTGACCATCGGACCCGGCTCAATGACGCGCGGTGCCTGGCGGGTCACCTGCGCAATAGTCTGGGACATCTTCTGGAAGAATGATTGCGGTGCAGTTTTGTCGGCCTCAATCCGCAGGAACGAAGGTATCGCAAAGTCATCCATTCCACCAGGGTACATCGCATCAATTTTGGATGCAGCCATTGTCCGGTCTCGCGTGCGCCAAACGCTGGGGGTTGATATGCCGCCATGAAGCGGAAAGGAACCTGACACATCACTGTCGATTTGACATCTGCTGTAGCAAATATCATGGCTTGGCAGCTCCACACTCCCCACCCCACCCCATCCGGCCGCCAGCATGTGGTTCACCTTGTCGAGGTCGGGAAGACCCTCGACCTTTTGATCTTCTTCACGCACATGCACCAGGATCAGATTGGTCTGATCGGTAACCAGTTGGTATTGCAATGCCAGATTCAGCGTTTGCCCCTGAGTTTCCTGGTCCTGTGCCAGGTGAGCAATCTGCTGAGCCGCCACCAAGCGTGGCAAGAGCGATGAGGCTTGGTTTTGCAGCCGCAAGGGAGTGGCCTGCATCGGCTGTTGATCAGTCACCCAGGACAGCTTAGGCGCTGATTGCGGCATATTTGCCAGACGGGCGCACAGATGCAGCGTGTCACCGCCGTACAGCGCAGACGGCAGCGTGGACTGCCACAAGACTTGTTGACCCCAATCTACCTGCACCACCTCGCAACGGGTGGATCGCATGCGGCGAAACATGCGCATGATCACATCGGTGACATCCTGGTTGGGTGACACCAGTTCACATGCACCTCCGGACTTTTCTGCGACTTCCCTCAACAGGCTCTCTGCCGGAGCACTGCCCACACCAATGGCAAACACCCGGTGCCCGGATGACTTGGCAGACGCAATGACCGCCTCGACCTGCCAGATGTCACCATCGGTGATCAGAAGGACATCCTTGCTGGCGTTTGCACCTTGGGTTTTGGACAGCTGAGAGCGCCAACGATGGCCCATTCCAAGCTCAATCGTGGAAATCAGCGCGACATTCATTTCGGTGCCACCCAGGTTCGCGTCGGTGGCGTCGATCATTTTGGCGACCTGTTTGACGGTGGCCGAATTACAGGGTTGCAAGCCTGACAGATCATGATGGACCATTGAGCCAAAGCGGCTGTAACTGATCCAATCCTGATCAGACATCTCTTTCATGACCTCATGCAGTGCTCTGCGAGCGGCTGCGATGCTGTCGCCCCCCATGGAGCCAGAGCAGTCCACCAGGACTTTCAACAGCACAGGTTCGTGCAGTATTTCTGGCAAGGTCGGGCAAAAGCTGGCCAGCACGGCAAACCCATCGCCATCCGGTGCCACGCTGGCAAACGAGTGGCCTTGCAAGCCCTGCAGCAACAAGACGAAGTCCCGGTCCAAAAAGGCACCCTGTTCCAGACTGACCAGCAGACTGTCGTCCTGGCGCGTCATGGACACCGCGTGACTGGGGCATTGCACGCTGGCCAGGGCGGCTTCACCCAGCAATGTGATTTTGATGTTCAACGGGTACTCTGCAAGGACGCTCGCGTCCACCGATTCATGGGCGGCAAGTCCACCGGTTTTGTGGGCATCACCGTAACGCGGGCCGACCGTGGTTGGCACGTTGATACGGATCTGGCCTTGCTCGAAGCGCAGCAACTGGGCGTATTCGATCTCGACCACCGCCACTTCACCCGGCTTGAGGTTACCCAGATTGGCGGTGTACAGACCCTTGGCTGATCGCTCCACCATGATCGGGGTGTCGCCTTCGTCGATGGCTTTCTCATAACGCTGGGTGGCCTGCTTTTTCTCCATCACGGTGCCTTGCAGGCGGTGACCGTCGATTTCGGCATTCAAGCCCAGCAAGGTCGCACCCCAGGGCAAGGGGAATGTATAGACCGCTTCCAGATTGGTCTTTCTGGCGTTCTTGTAGTGCTGGCGGGTTTTGATGCTCAAGAGCAAGCCGTCGAGTTGTCCCTCCATCTGCACCGACTGCAGCGTGGCCGCCAGTCCTTCCGGGCTCATCATTTGGGAGGGTTCTTGATGTGTGACAGCATTCATTTGGGTTCTCCTTGTAATTCCTGATAGGTCTTCATGACAGCGCGCACCAAGGTGCGGACCTGTTCTGGGCTCAGTCCGGCTTGTTCTGGTGAGATTTCCAGTTCAACGCCCTCAGCAATGAACAAGTGGCTGCGTACTTCGACCGAACCGGGCTGACGTTGTCGTGGCGGCACCTGCGGCGCTTCACCAGACAACACATCACGGATGCGATCCAGCGACACCCCCGCATCGCTGAGTTTGCGAACCGTCAGCAGTTGATCCAGATGTTTGGACAAGTAATGCGCTGCCTTGGTTGAACCAATGGGTGGATCCACCAGACCGATCTGTATGTAGTAACGTACCGTGCGCTTGCTGGTGTCACTCAGAGAGCACAAATCGTCAAGACTGAATTTCTTGACATCTGCTGCTGCGGTCGAGTCCGAAGAATTTGAAGATAGATCATGCATGCGGTTTATTGTGACACTCATTGTGTCTATGTCAAGTGTTTATAAAATCAAACCGCACTGATGCACAATAAAGTCACAGTCGAACAACGGGAGACGCTTTGGATATTGAAGTCGCGATCACCAATATCGCTTCTCAGACCGATATGCAGGCCGTCGTCAACAGCGCCAACGCCAATTTGCGTATGGGGTCTGGTGTAGCCGGTGCGATCCATGGGGCTGCTGGACCAAAGCTGGAAGCCTATTGCCGTCAGTTCGCTCCACTGACTCCTGGCAAGGCGATATTGACACCTGGATTTGAATTGCCCAATGCCTGGATCATCCATGCGGTGGCGGCATCGTTCATCAACGAGCCCAAGGCCACATTGATCTTGGCCAACGCGTTGGACTCGGTAATGAAGTTGGTGAACGAGCACCAGATCGAATCACTGGCGATGCCTGCCATCGGTACGGGTGTTTTCAAATGCCCACCCGAGTTGTCAGCAAAAATGACTGCTGAGGTTCTGGCCTACTATCAGAAGCATGGCACGTCCCTTATGAAGGTCAGGCTGTGCGTCTCCTGCCCAGCATTGAAAGAAGTCTTTGAGCAAGCGCTCAGTGAGATCGGTGCCAAGGCGATTGCCAACATCCATGATGTTCACAAGCTCAAACTCTGAAATCATGCGCGACACCAATTCTTTCGTCACAGTCGAGGTTAAAACCTATCTTGAAACGGGTTATCGTGACCCCAACAGGTGGGGTTGGCCAGGCTCCACTTTCATGGAACAGGAGGTAAACGCTGGACGCATCTTGCGCGATGCCTTGATCAACGCCGTACAACAGCGGCTCTCTGGCCTGCCCAGTTTGCCATCGCCTCCCGCTGTTGACCTGGTATCCATGACACGCGCCAAAGTGATGCCCATGGTCATTGGACTGTTTACCCAGGACGAGCGGCCGGCCATCATGAGGGCACTTGAGGCATCTGTCATTTTTTTGACCCCTGACAACATTGAGTCAGTTTTGCGCACAGCGACTTGGCTAAGCACAAGCTGGGATCTGGCCAATTTGTATCTGCTGGAGCACCAAGCCGAGCCGCTATCACCCACTGCACCGCAAATTGTGGGGCTTAGCGAAGAGACCACCTGCTACCTGGGTCTGGACTATTTGCGGCACTGGGACGATGACGGGTTTGACGACTACCTGGTGCACGAGGTGGCCCACATTTTTCACAACTGCAGACGGGTCACACTTGGGCTCAGTGAGACACGAAATCAGAGGTTTTTGCTCAATATTGACTATTCAAAGCGTGAAACGTTTGCTTATGCCTGCGAGGCCTACAGCCGTTTTGTGAGCTTGTCAGCTTCACGAAACGGCAGACGCACCGCCTTGTCAAAACATGCCTCAGGCCGCTTGCCAGGCGAGGGAGTCATGAATCAGCAAGAATATTTGGACATCCTGGCGAAAGCCGTGGATGCCAAAAACGGGTGGAAAAGCATTTCGCAAGCTTGTGCACCCGTCAAAAAATCGCCGAATAAATTTGCTGCTTAACTCAACAAGTATCATCGTTCGCTGCGCAAACGTGGGCGGGTCGATGTACTTTGTTTCATAAGCCGTCCATCCCGTACAGCCCTTGCATCATTGCGAAACCTACCCGACAAAAACCCGACTCTGCCCACCGGCCATGCGCGTCACCTGAACCCGGGTTCCGATACGCTCGGTCATCTCGGCCACATGCGAGATCACCCCCACCTTGCGCCCCAGCGCCTGCAGGTTGTCCAGCGCGTCCATGGCCACACCCAGAGAGTCGGCATCCAGACTGCCAAAGCCCTCGTCGATGAACAGGGACTCCACCTTGACCCGATGCGATGACAGCGATGCCAGCCCCAGCGCCAGGGCCAACGACACCAAGAATGACTCACCGCCTGACAGCGAATGCACCGAGCGCACCTCGTCACCCATATCCTGATCCACCACCAGCAAGCCCAACGTGTCTTCGATGCGCTGCAGGCGGTAGCGGCGAGTCAGGCTTTGCAGATGGCTGTTGCCATAGCCCAGCAGGATGTCCAGCGTGTACTGCTGGGCAAAATTGCGGAACTTCTTGCCATCGGCGGAGCCAATCAAGTCACTGAGCTGAGCCCAGACTTTGGCAGTGGCCGACTGCTGGTCAATGCCCAGGCGCAGCGACTTTGAGGCTTTCAGTCGATCATCGTCACGGGAGAGTTCAAGTCGCAGGTTGGACAAGGCCTCAGTGGCAGCTTCCAGCTCCTGCACGGCCTGGGCCAGGTTTTGCTGCAACACGCTGGCCTCTTCAGGGGTCGATCTGGCACTTTCATGCTGGCCAAGTGTTTGCTGGCGAGCAGTCAAAACGGCCTGGGCTGTCTCCACGGCAAGTTTCAATTGCTGCAAGGCGTCACGTTCAGCCGTATGCCATTCACTGGAAATTTCCAGCAGCTTCTTGAGGGCATCGAGAGTCAGTTCTTGAGCCTGCGCCCTCCCCCGTGTTGACTCCTGGCTATTGAATGCCGCCAGCCAGGCAGCAAGCTGCGCATCGGCACTGGCCAAAGATGCCCTATCCTTCTCAAGCTGCATCCCTGATTGGCGAACTGACTCCTGCCACCGGGTCGCGTCTGCCAATGCCTGTTGCCATGCGGTCTGCACCTGGGTTTGCGTCTGTTTGGCCGCATCAATGGTGTCATTGAACCAAGCCTCCACTTCCGCGACCGGCTTGCCCCCAAACAAGGTGTTGCGCTGGTCACGATAGGCTTGCAACTCGGCCTCCACGCCCGCCCGTTGACCCGACTGCAGTTTGAGCTGTTGGGTTGCCTGGAGACAGGCCGTCGCACATCCATGGCTTTCAATCTGACTTGCTTCGATGGCTCTGACCAGATTGACCTTCTGCTGCTGTCTGGCAGACCAGGCCGTGGCGTTCTCCCGGCACTGATCCACAAAGCCAGCCGGATTCTGCTGCCATGAGGACCGCCAGGCCTGGTCGACAAAGCCCCCATCCAGTTGTGCTTGCAACTGGTCCAGTTGGCCATTGGCCTGATCAAGCTGGCCTTGTGCCGTCTGGATGGCCAGTGTGGTCGTGGTGTGTTCACGTTCCGTCAGATTCAGTACCTCCCGGGCGCGGTCCACTGCTGTTTTGGCATGGTCCAACGCCAATTGCGCCGCATCCTTGGCCTGGAACTGGGCCCGGTACGCATCTTCCTGCTGATTCAACTGGGCCAGATGGGTCTTGGTCAACTCCAGCTGGAGCGCCAACCACTGGTTTCGCTCGGAATCAACCAGAGCATCAAGCTCAAACCGCAAAACATGGTTGTTCCAACTGGCCATCAGACCTTGGTTTTCGGTGTCAAGCCGTGCCAAGTCCGATGTCAACTGCTCGCTGATCTTCTTGGCAGTCGTCTGGTTCACATGGGCTGTTGTCAAACGCTGCCGTAACTCATCAAGTGCCTTGCGTTTGTCCTTGACCTGGCCCTGCAAGCTTTGCAACATGGCATCTACCACGGGCGAGTGGTCACCCGCATAGGGGTGATCCACTGAACCGCAGACCGGGCACGGGTGATCTGCCTGCAAGCTGGCCCGCAGCGTCTCAGCGCCCTTGCTGGCGGCCAGTTGGGCCAGGGACAGTGACTGCTCGGCGCTGTGGAGGTCTTGTTCCAGCAATGGCTGGGCTTTGCCACCTTCCAGCAGGGTCTGAGCACTCGGGGCCAACATCTCTATCTGAAGTTGCTGTTGACCCTGCAACTTGGCCTGCTGTTTCTGCAGCTCCAGGTGCCTTTGCCAGTACTGGGTTGCTGTCTGCAGGTGGTCACGCCGCACTTCCTGCGTCTTTTTGTCCTGTACCAGTTGGTCGATGTTGAGGTTGGCACTGGCCTGGGTCAGGGTCAGGAGTTTTTCCGCTGCCGAGACAGACTGACTGGTGGCGACGCTCAAACCGGCCTCGGCCTGGGCGACAGAACCCGTCAGGATTTTCGACTTCGTTGTCAGGGTTTGGATTTCTTCCGCTGCTTTTACCTGTGCAGCCAGATGTCCTTTGGCCTGGTCAAACAGGGTCTCCCACAATTGCCAGCCTTCCGAGAGCGGTTGCAGCGTGCCATGCTCGCCCAACCAGGTGTCAATGGCTGACAGATCACTTCTCGCTTGCGCCAGTTTCTTGTCGACTTCGGTCTGAAGAGATTGTTGTGTTTGCAGGTGTTGTTGGGCATCCTGCTGCGCCTTCTTGGCTGCCTCAAACCTTGGCAACAGGGTGAGGATGCTGGCATCCAGTGCTTTGGCCTGATCCAGCGCCGGCAGTGCCTGTGTTTTGGCAGCCTCGGCTTCCATCACCCGCCGCTGGGCTGTCTGGTGCAACTCCGTTTGCGTCGTCACCTGCAGTGTCGCTGCCGCCAATGCAGTCTGGTTTTCTGCCAGCGTTGACTCGACGGTTGCCACCGAATCCCTCAGGCGCTGCGCTTCCACCCGCAAGGGGCGGGCAACCTGCACCTGCTCGACGAGTGCCAAGTGCACATGCCGTGGCTCTGCAGAAACCAGCTCGGCTTTGGCTGCAGCCAGATTCTGCTGGGCCTGAGTCTCAGCCGCCTTGAGCTGATCCGATTGCAGATGCCAGCGCAAATGGCCCTCGATCACCGTTTTCTGCTCCCCCAGTGCCAAGAAACTATCAGCATGCAACTTGCGCTGTTGCTCCTTGTCTGCCCGAAGCTCGGGGGACAACGGTGCCAGATCCTTCAATTGGGTCTGCAATTGCTCCAGTTTGTCTTTTTCAGATTTCATTCTGGCAAACGCCTGGATGGAAATCTGAGAGAAGGTCTCGGTGCCGGTCAGGGTTTGAAGCAGTTCGGCACGTTCATCGTCAGAGGCCTTGAGGAAAGCAGCAAAGTCGTTCTGGGCCAGCAGCACGGCGCGGGTGAACTGGTCAAAGTTCAGACCAACCAAGGCTTCGATCAGGCGCAGGGTTTCGGTCTTGCGGTGGTCACCCAGCGCCTGGCAGTCATGAATGCGGGTCAAGGTGATCTCGCTGTTTTGCAGTTTGCCACCTGCCTTGTTGCGCGAGCGGCGCACGTTCCAGCGTGATCGGTAGGCAATGCCATCGCTGCCAACAAAATCCACCTCAGCAAAACCTTCGGCGGCACCCCGGCGCAGAAGGGTGCGTGGGTCCGACGGTGTGATCGAGTTATCGCCTACGTCGGGCAGACTTTCGCCCTTGGCGGTGGCTTTGGCCAGGCGCGGGGTGCGCTCATAGAGGGCCAGACACAGGGCATCGAGCAAGGTGCTTTTACCGGCACCGGTGGCGCCGGTGATGGCGTACAGGCCAGCCGATGCCAGCGGCTCGCTTTGAAAGTCAATCTCGAATTCGCTGGACAGCGAGGCCAGGTTTTTACCGCGGATGGCGAGGATCTTCATGCTTGCACACCCACTTCCTCGGCAGCATTCACCAGTTCTGAGAAGGCCGCCATGATGTCGGCCGGAGGTGGCGCGTCACCATATCGGTGTCGGTACAGGCGCTCAAAATACGCCGCTGGCGGCAAGGCATGGAGGTCATCCACCGAAACCGCTGGTGCTACCTGACCGGGGGTGCCGGAGGCCGTGGAGGTTTCAATCCGGACCAGGCGTACCTGTTTCCCCTCCAGCGCGGACTCAATCAGCGCCCGCAAGCCTGGCTCGGGTTGGCTCAGAAGAACTCGAACCTGCAGATACGGCCACTGGGACTCTGGACGGTCTGGCAGGTCCAGGGTTTTGAGGGTATCGATCACCACCTCCAGCGCTGTCGCTTGATTGGGAATTCGTAACAGTTCGACGGTCCGGGGGATCGGGATGGCCCGTGTGGCCGCGACGGATTCCCCTTCGAGGTCGATCAACACCACCTGATGCGGATAGTCGATTTCAGAAAAAGACATGGGCAACGGACTGCCGCAATAACGCCGGGTGGCGTCACCACCAATCTGTTGCGCCAAGTGCAGGTGGCCCAGGGCCACATAGGCGATCTGGGGATCAAAGACGCTGGCGGACAAGGCTTCCACGCCACCGATCACGATGCGCCGCTCCGACTCTTCCGACAATTGACCACC
The DNA here is from genome assembly GCA_903905735.1 of uncultured beta proteobacterium. GTDB lineage: Bacteria > Pseudomonadota > Gammaproteobacteria > Burkholderiales > Burkholderiaceae_C > Rhodoferax. The sequence continues at coordinate 3 of CAIVHU010000224.1, read as the reverse complement.
GGT
>CAIVHU010000223.1 GCA_903905735.1 uncultured beta proteobacterium | reverse complement strand
TCAGCGCTTCACCGCCCCAACCGCCAGCACATCCGCCCGCAACTTGCTCGCCGTGAAGTTGGCATTAAAGGCGGGACGTTTGATGTAACGACCCACGCCTCGCTCGGCGCGCAGATCACCCTGCACAAACACCAGCTTGCCCTGGCTCAGGGTGTGGCTGGGGATGCCGGTGACGGTGCGGCCTTCAAACACGTTGTAATCGCCCTTGCTGAACTGCGTTTTGGCAGACAGTGTCTTGGTGCCGGCCGGGTCCCAGACCACGATGTCGGCATCGGCACCTACCGAGACACTGCCTTTTTGCGGGTAGATGTTGAACAGTTTGGCGGCGTTGGCGGAGGTGACCGCCACAAACTCGCTGGGTGTGAGCCGGCCGGTGTTGACACCTTCGTCCCAGACCACGGCCATGCGTTCTTCGACACCGCCGCAGCCGTTGGGGATCTTGGTGTAGTCATCTTTGCCGGCAGCCTTTTGCGCAGCGCAGAAGGTGCAGTGGTCGGTGGCGGTGGTGTGCAGGTTGCCGCTTTGCAGGCCGCGCCACAAAAAGTCTTGGTGGATCTTGGGCCGGAACGGCGGGCTCATCACATGCGCAGCAGCGCGGGTGAAGTCGGTATCGCGGTAGGCGCTGTCGTCCACCGCCAAGTGTCCGGCCAGCACCTCGCCATACACGCGCTGACCTCGGGCGCGGGCGCGGGCGATGGCCTCGGCAGCCTCGATGCACGACACGTGCACGATGTAGATCGGCACGTTCAGCACATCGGCAATCGCGATGGCGCGGTTGGCGGCTTCGCCTTCGACCACCGGCGGGCGGGACAGCGGGTGGCCTTCGGGGCCGGTGATGCCACGCTCCAGCACCTGTTGCTGCAGCAGGAATACCAGTTCGCCATTTTCGGCATGCACGGTGGGCATGGCACCGAGTTCCATGGCGCGCTTGAAGCTGTTGACCAGCGTTTCGTCGTCACACATGATGGCGTTTTTGTAGGCCATGAAGTGTTTAAAACTGTTCACGCCTTCTTCGGTGACGAGCCTTCCCATGTCCCGGTGCACCGATTCGTCCCACCAGGTCACGGCAACGTGAAAGCTGTAGTCGCTGGCAGATTTTTCAGCCCAGCCGCGCCACTTGCGGTAGGCGTCCATCAGCGGTTCGTGGGGGTTGGGAATGACAAAGTCGATGATGGTGGTGGTGCCACCCGCCATTGCCGCAGCGGTGCCACTGTAGAAGTCGTCCATCGTGGTGGTGCCCATGAAGGGCAGCTGCATATGGGTGTGCGGGTCAATGCCACCAGGCATGACGAACTGGCCACCCGCATCGATGATTTCCGTGTCTGCCGGCGCACTCAAGTCCTCGCCTACCTGAGCAACCTTGGAGTCAACACACAAGACGTCTGCCCGGAATGCACGGTCTGCATTCACCACCGTGCCGCCTCGAATCAATAGTGCTTTATTCATGATGGAACCCGTTTCAATGAGGTTGTACCGCTCGCGTAATAGCCCATACCCACACCGTACACCAAGGCTGCAAATCCCAAGCCGACAAACCACGCGTAGGTATAAATCAGCTTAAACACTTCACTGACTTCAGGAAAGCTTTGCGGAAACGCAGCATTCAAAAAGCCAGGAATATTGGGCAGCACACCCAGCACGAACGCGATTACTGCGATCAGGTTCCAGCCGCGTTGGTAGCTGTAGCCGCCATCATCACTGTACAACGCACCGACTTGCAGTGTCGTCTTACGCAGGACGAAGTAATCCACCATCAAAATGCCAGCGACCGGCCCCAGCAGGGCGGAGTAGCCAATCAGCCAAGTGAAGATGTAGCCTTGCGTAGATTCCAGAATCTTCCAGGGCATCATGAC
>CAIVHU010000222.1 GCA_903905735.1 uncultured beta proteobacterium | reverse complement strand
TTGCTCGGGTCATCGTGAAGTTGTTGCCAGAAATTGTGCGAGTTGTGCCAGCACGTCTTGTACCGCCTTATTGGCAGCATCAACGCCTCCTTGAGCGTTGTCGCTGCAAGCCGTGGACTCTGCGCTGAACTCGCGCCAGGCCAGCACCTCGCGGGTTTTCTCGTCCGTCAGGTAAGCACGCAGCGTGAATTGCACCCGACTCGGGCGGTTTTGAAAGCTCTGCTGCAACCGGATGATCTGTGTGTCGAGACGCAAATCGCCAGAGACACTGGCAGGCGTCAGCACCACCGTGCCGAAAGCACCGACCTTCTCGATAGCCGCCACCAGCAATGGTCCCAACATGCGCGCTGGCGGGTCCACCCACTCGCTGTGCGCGAAATATTCCAGCTTGTGATCTTCACGCACATACATGAGGCGTTGGCTGTCAATGCCGGAAACAGCCTGCGGCGGGTTGATGATAAGGGTGGGCAATGACTGCGCGCCAACCCCCTGATTGGGTGGCACTGACTGGCTGAGCTGACTGTCAAGTGAATAGAGATCCGGTGGTTGGGAAGCGGCCGGGCGCAGCGCACTGCATGCTGTCAGGGTCAGCAAGGCCGCTCCGAGCGCCAGGCGTAGTGCCAAAAAATTGGCGATTCTCAGAAGCATTGTTGTCATGGTTTCTCCCCGGATTCGCCCGGACCATCCGGAACGGATTTGTGTCCAAAAAGAAGACTACTGGGGTCACGACGGGTCTGTTCGCTCAGGAGTTGGAGCGACCGGCTCAAGGTACTCAGCTCTCCTAACAGACGCTCAAGTTCCGGCAGCGTCTCCGTGCTGAAACGCTTGACGTCGATCCCAACGACATCAATGGTTTTGCCAGCGCTGACGCTGGTATTGGCTACTTCGGTGCCCATGGTTGCAATCGCGTCTGAACTTCGGGCCATACGTTGTGTCAGGTTCTCAAGGCCAGCGCTGGCCGCAGAGGTATTTTTCAAGGTGCGGGCGCCATCGATGAGACCCGCATTGATGCTGTCTTTGCGGGCTGCAATGGTGTGCGCGATGGCCGCCACGTCTGTCAGCGTGTTGTGGAATGCGGCCTGGTTCTCCTTACCGAGAATCGCGTTGAGGTTAGTGGAGGTTGTGTCGAGTTTGGCCAAGGCGCTGGTGAGTACATTTTCCAGTCGGGCTGACAAGGAAGGCGAGGTCCGAATCACCGGATAGCTGGCGCCCGCCTTGGCCAGTAAGACCGGCGAGGCGACACTTCCACCGCTCAACTCCACAAAGGCGATACCGGTGAGGCCCTGGGTCTTCAGGACTGCCATGGTGTCTTCCTTGATGGGTGTTCCACGCTCAATGGCAAAAAGCAGGTTGACGTTTCTGGGATTGGTACCGTCCAGACTGATGTCTTGGACTTTTCCGACATCCACACCGTTGTATTTGACCGGTGCATTCAAATTGAGCCCGGCTACCGATTCGTCCTCTATGGCCAGATACACGTCATATTTCTTTTGCCATGCGCCACCAGAGGCCAGCCACAAGACACCCGCTACAAGCACGGTACCCAAGACCAGCACGAAGGCACCGACCAATGGGTAGTTCACTTTGGTTTCGATGATGGCTCCTGATGGGTTAAAAAAGCCTGCGCCTGGGCTGCGCGTGCCCGCGGACCATCGAAGAACGGCCGGATGGCCGGTTTGCCCATCCTGGCCAGTTCAGTCATTGAACCCAGTCCCTGGATAGTGCCTTCAGCCAATACCGCGACACGGTCAGCGACCTGCCATAGCAGATCCAGGTCGTGTGTGACCATGATCACGGTTATCCCCAGCTTGTCGCTTAGCTGCAGCACCAGTTCATCAATGCCTGTCGCGCTTTGCGGGTCCAGTCCGGAGGTGGGTTCGTCCAGAAATAGCAGTTCTGGCTCCAGTACCAAGGCCCGGGCCAGCGCAGCACGTTTCATCATGCCACCGCTGAGTTCCGACGGATACTGGTCTGCCACGTCTGCAGCCAAACCGACTACCGCCAGTTTCCCTGCGGCAATGGTCTCGACTTGTTGCTCATCGAGTTGGCGGTGTTCCCGTAGCGGCAAGCCGATGTTTTCCAGAACGGTCAACGAGCCAAACAAACCACCCTTTTGGAACAGTACGCCAAAGCGAAGACGCAAGGCCAGCGCTGCGCCGTCGGTGATGTTGGCCAGATCAACGCCCAAAACCCGCACGCTGCCTTCATTGGGTTGTTGCAACAAAATCATCTCCCGCAGCAGCGTCGATTTACCTGAACCACTGCCGCCGATCACCGCAAAAATTTCAGCACGACGCACGTCCAAATCAACACCGTTGTGCACCACATGGCTGCCAAAACGTGTCACCACCTGGTGCATTTCAAGAACTGTATCCACTGCAGTCTTGGGCATGTCAGAGGTCCAGGATGCTGAAGGCAATGGAGAAAAGCGCATCGGCCACGATCACCAGAAAGATGGACTGCACCACGGCGCGGGTGGTTTGCAGCCCGACACTGTCGGCACCACCGCGTGTGCGAAAACCATGAAAGCACCCCACCATGACAATGATGGCTGCAAAAACCGGTGCTTTGCCGAGGCCCACCAGGTATGAGGTGATGCTGATGGCTTTGGAAAAGCGGTCCAGGAATTCGCCAAAACCCACGCCAAGCTGCGCCCGAGCCATCAGCATGCCGCCCATCACGCCCAACACATCGGCAAAGACGGTCAGCAGCGGCAGTGCGATCACGAGCGCGATGAGCTTGGGCAGCACCAGCATGTCCAGCGGTGCAATGCCGATGGTGCGCATGGCATCAATCTCCTGCGTCACCGACATGGTGCCGATTTGCGCGGCATACGCAGAGCCCGAGCGCCCGGCAATGATGATGGCTGTCATCAGAGGGGCAAGCTCGCGCAACATGGACAGCCCCACCAGATCGGCGACAAAGATATTGGCACCATATTGCCGCAGTTGGTCCGCGCCCTGATAAGCCACCACAACTCCCATCAGCAATGACAGCAATCCAACGATGGGCAGTGCGTCAAAACCAGCGCTGCGCAGGTTGAACAGGATGGGCCGCCAGCGTATGCGTCTGGGGTGCGAGGTCCATCCTGCCATTGCCAGGGAGCTCTCCCCTAAAAAACCTAGCTGCGCCTTCAATTGCGACAGAGCCGAGCTAGTCTTGCGGCCAATGTTCTGCAACATCGCCAAGTGGGGTTTGGCTATGGTCTTAGGCGATTGGCTACCATTTTTCATAGGTGCACCGTGTTGTCTAGCCCAGCCCTACGCAGGACGCACACCACCGCTAGCAGTCGCGTTCCACAACGAGATGACTCTCATATGCGGGTGGTCGGCGTCGAAGCTGAGGATGCTGATCGATGCCGGGTCGAGAGTGAAGTGCTGACCTTGCGTCACCGCCAAGCCGATCCATCGGGCCGCCAGCACGCGACCGAACTGACCATGCGAGAAGAGTGCAAGCTTACCGGTGAGACCGTTCAGACGAGCGATAAGGCGGTCCGCGCGGCCACTCATCTCAGCGGGCATTTCCCCGCCGGGGCAACCATCTTCCCAAACGTTCCAGCCAGGGTGGCGTTTGTGAATCTCTGCAGTGCGCAAGCCCTCGTAGTCGCCGAAGTTCCATTCGGCCAGGTCCGGTTCTATCTGGGCACCACCGCTACCGGATCCGCCCAACCCGGCCAGTTCACAGGTGGTGCGCGCGCGCAGAAGTGGGCTGGTCAGCACCAGCGAGAAATCGATGTCTTTGAGCGTCGCCACCAGGGTGCGTGCCATCTCCTCGCCATGCGGAGTCAGTGGCAGATCGGTGCGGCCGGTATGTTGGCCTGACAGCGACCAGGCGGTTTCGCCATGGCGGATGAAGTAGATTTGCAGCGGCGAGTTCATGGTGCCTCCATACCCGTTTTGTACTCGCCTTTCAAGGCGGCACAGTTGCACCGGGCGCGATGCACCAACGCTTGTTGCGCTGCGACCCGGTTTGCGTCATGGCCTGCCCAGATGTCCAGTGCCGGATGTTGCAGGGCTCGTCCGAATGAGAACGAGAGCGGCCATGGAAGGTCGTGTCCGACATGCATGGCATTGAGCCGGCTGCTGGCCAGTTGTCCAGATTGACCGCCAGACAGGAAGGCGATGCCAGGCACCGCCGCTGGCACCACACGCCGCAGGCACTGCACAGTGGCATCGGCCACCTCCTGCGCCGTATTCTGCGTGGGGCAGCCCAGTCCAGCGACGACCACATTGGGCTTCAGGATCATCGCTTCCAGCACAACACCTTGTCGGGTGAGCTGCCCAAAGACGCTGCGCAACACGGCTTCAGTGGCTTCCTGGCAGCGCGTAAGCGGGTGTGAGCCGTCCATCAAAACCTCGGGCTCGACAATCGGTACCAGTCCCGCTTCCTGGCATAAGGTGGCGTAACGCGCAAGCGTATGCGCATTGGCTTCGATGCAGGACTGGCTGGGCAGTCGTATGTCGTCCAAGGCGATCACGCTGCGCCATTTGGCAAAGCGTGCGCCCATCTCGAAATAAGCCTGCAGGCGCTCGCGCAACCCGTCCAAGCCCTCTGTTACCTTCTCGCCCGGGTGCGCCGCGAGGTCCTGGGTGCCGATGTCCACCTTGATGCCGATGAGCAGGTTGGCATCTTGGGCGACTTGAATGAAGGGCGTGCCGTCATCCTTTGCCTGGCGGATGGTTTCGTCGTACAAGATCACGCCGCTGATGCAGTCACCCAGACCGGGCGTCGTTAACAGCAACTCCCGGTAGGCGCGGCGCATCTCTAGCGTCTGCGATATATCAGCGTTGGCGAAGCGCCGGTTACAGGTGCCGTTGCTTTCGTCCATGGCCAATAGCCCTTTGCCGTTGGCGACCATGGCCTTGGCTGTCTTGATCAAAGTCTGGGTGTTTGTCATGGTGTGTTACCAGATGACTCTGCCTCGATGTTGCACAGTACCTGACGTACTGCTTGGAGAATCAGCCGATCAGATATGAATTCATCGGCCTTAGGTGCGTCCCAGTCGAAGAAACAACGGTATTTCTCGACCATGACCTTCACGTCGGCGGTGAGTTGCGCGCGGTGCGCGTCCATCTCCAATTGTTCGACCTTGACCATTCAATTCTTTTCATGGGCAGGGACGCCCCACTTCCAGTCGCGGATCTCGGGCAGGTCCTCGCCATGTGCGTCAATGTAGTGCTTGTGCTCGATCAGGCGGTCTCGGCACATCTGTTTCAGATAGGCTCCCTGGCTGCCCAGGTTGGGCATGCAATCCAGCACCTTCTGCACAAGGTGGAATCGGTCCAGATCGTTCTGCACCCGGATGTCGAAAGGTGTGGTGAACGTGCACTCTTCCTTATAGCCATGCACGTGCAATTGACGGTTGGTCCGGTGGTAGGTCAGCTGGTGCACCAGCGAAGGGTAGCCATGGAAGCCGAAGACGACATGCTTGTCACGGGTGAACAGCAAGTCGAAATCCGAATCGCTCAGGCCATGGGGATGAAGGTCTGCCGACTGCAATTTCATCAAGTCGACGACGTTGACAACCCGAACCTTCAGCGCCGGTACATGCTCTCGCAGCATGGATGTGGCCGCCAAGATCTCCAGCGTTGGCGTGTCCCCGCAACAGGCAAGGACGATGTCGGGTTCGCTGCCCTGGTCGTTGCTGGCCCATTGCCAGATGCCAACGCCTTCGGTGCAGTGGACGATCGCCTCCTCCATAGTTAACCACTGGGGCAGCGCGTGCTTGCCAGCGATCACCACGTTGACCAGGTTCCGGGTGCGCAGGCAGTGGTCAGCCACCGACAGCAGGCAGTTGGCATCGGGCGGAAGGTACACGCGCACGATGTTGGCCTTCTTGTTGATCACATGGTCTATGAAACCCGGGTCCTGGTGCGTATAACCGTTGTGGTCCTGCTGCCAGACGTGCGAGGCGAGCAGGTAGTTCAGCGATGCGATGGGGCGGCGCCAAGGCAGTTCGCGAGTCACCTTGAGCCATTTGGCGTGTTGAGTAAACATCGAGTCGACGATGCGGATGAAGGCCTCGTAGCTGTTGAACAGGCCGTGCCGTCCGGTCAGCAGGTAACCCTCCAGCCAGCCCTGACACTGGTGCTCGCTGAGCATGGAGTCCAGCACTTGCCCGTCGGGCTTCAGGAATTCGTCGTTGTCCAAGGTCTCGGCTTCCCACTGGCGGCTGGTAACTTCGAAGACAGCGCCGAGCAGGTTGGAGACGGTCTCGTCGGGCCCGAAGATGCGGAAGTTGCGCCCGATCTGGTTCAGCTTGGCCACATCACGTAGGAACTTACCCAGCACCAGCGTGTCCTGGCCCTGTACCGCCCCAGGTGCCATGACTTGCACCGCATGCAACCGGAAGTCGGGCATCTGTAACTCGCGCAGCAACAGACCGCCATTGGCATGCGGGTTGGCGCCCATACGGCGGTCCCCCTTCGGTGTCAGCGCAGCCAACTCTGGCATCAGCCGCCCGTCCTGGTCGAACAGCTCTTCCGGCTTGTAGCTCGTCATCCAGGCTTCGAGCAATGGCAGGTGCTCAGGGAACTCGGCGTTGACCAACATCGGCACCTGGTGTGAGCGAAATGTGTTTTCGATCTGCACGCCGTTCACGCATTTAGGGCCCGTCCAGCCCTTCGGCGATCGAAGGACGATCATCGGCCATCTCGGTCGCGCCTTCACATTCCGGTTGCGCGCATCGTCCTGGATCTGCTGGATGTGTTCGATGGCCCGGTCAGTCGCTGCCGCCATGAGCTGGTGCATCGTCATCGGGTCGTCGCCCTCGACAAAGATCGGTGTCCAGCCACAGCCGAGGAAGAAGTGTTCGAGGTCCTCGTGGCCGATGCGTGCCAACACGGTCGGGTTGCTGATCTTGAAGCCGTTGAGGTGGAGGATGGGAAGTACTGCACCGTCAGTGACTGGATCAAGCAGCTTATTGGAGTGCCAAGAGGTTGCGAGCGGACCAGTTTCGGCCTCGCCATCGCCAATCACGCAGGCGACTAACAAGCCTGGGTTGTCGAATGCCGCGCCAAAGGCATGGCTGAGCGAATAGCCCAGTTCACCGCCTTCGTTGATCGAGCCCGGCGTCGTCGGTGCCACGTGGCTGGATATGCCGCCCGGGAATGAGAACTGCTTGAACAGCTTTTTCATGCCGACGAGGTCTTGCGTGATGCTCGGATAGACCTCACTCCAGGTGCCCTCCAGGTACACATTGCCTACCAATGCGGCGGCACCGTGCCCCGGACCGGAGATATAAAACATGTTTAGGTCGTATTTCTGAATGACGCGGTTCAGATGCACGTAGATGAAGTTTTGACCTGGAACGGTGCCCCAGTGACCTACCTGGGGCTTGATATGCGCCAGAGTGAGCGGCTCACGCAGCAGGGGGTTGTCGAGCAGATAGATCTGTCCCGCCGCTAAATAGTTGGCGGCCCGCCAATACGCGTCCATCTTATAGAGCAAGTCGGGGGACAGAGATTTGATTTTCATAGGTCAGAGGTTTCAGGGTTCAACACGATTGCCGCCACCAGGTCTTGACAATCCGGTAGCGTCGAACTTAGCGCGCTCTGCTGCAGCACTCTGTTCGTTGGCGAACATAGACCTTTCCAAATACCGCATCGTGCCCACTGACGGGCCGGAAGACTCGGCGCTGAAGGCGGCGATGGCCGCTGGTGCCAATGAAGTCCAAGCGTTGATGAAAGGTGGCCTGCATACCGATGTGCTCCTGCACGCGGTTATGCAGAAGGAAGCGAAACTACGCACCGGGCGCCTGCTGAGCCACTGCGCAATGTTGTCGGTGCCAACGTATGCACGCCGCATCATCGTTACCGACGCCGCACTGAACATCGCTCCCGACACCGACCAAAAGCGTGACATCTGCCAGAACGCGATCGGATTTGCGCTGGCCATTGGCATCAAGTTGCCGAAGGTTGCCGTGCTGGCCGCGATCGAAATGGTGAACACCAAAATGCCAGCGTCGCTTGACGGCGCGATTCTGGCCAAGATGGCGGACAGGCGTCAGATCGTCGGCGGCATTGTCGACGGCCCGCTTGATCTCGATGCTGCGGTGGATGCCGCAGCGGCGCGCATCAAGCACATTGTCTCGCCAGTAGCGGGTTTAGCCGACATATTGCTGGCACCGAATATCGAAGCCGGCAACATGATTTACAAGGACCTTGGCTTCATGGCCGACGCTCAATCTGCAGGGGTCGTGGTCGGTGCGAGAGTGCCCATCATTTTGACCAGCCGCGCCGACACCACCGCCGCGCGCCTCTTTTCTGCCGCCGCGGCCGTCATGTATGCGGACGCGCTGGCGCAGCGTGCAGCCAGTATTTTGCCCGAGCCCACGGAGTAAGCGATGATGACCAAAGCCATCATCGTGATCAATACAGGTTCCACCAACTTGAAGTTTGGTGCTTATGCCATGGATAAAACCGGTGCACTGGCGCTGCTGCGCCGCGGCCAGATCGACACCATGCAGGGCGATCCGCATTTTGTCGTTAAAGATATGGCAGGCAAACCGTTAGACGCTCATGAATGGGGCGAGGGGCACACCATCGACCACAAGACGGCACTTCATTACGTCATCACCTGGCTGGAGGCCAACGTTGCCGACATGAAAGTGGTGGCAGCCGGCCATCGTGTTGTTCTGGGCGGCAGCCGCTTTGAGGCACCAGTTCTGATAAACAGTGACGTACTTGACTATCTTGAATCTCTGGGCGTGATGGAACCGTCGCACCAGCCATTCAACGTTCGCGGCGCGCGGGAGCTCGCCGAAGCGTTTCCTGGCTTGCCGCAGGTCGCCTGCTTCGATACCTCGTTCCACCGAAGCATGCCGGATGTGGCGCAAACCTATGCGCTGCCACAGGACGTGCGCGATGCCGGTCTACGTCACTGGGGCTATCACGGCATTTCTTACGATTACATCAGCCGACAGCTGCCTCAGCTTGCACCAGATGCTCGGCGCGTGATCGTTGCGCATCTGGGCGGCGGCGCCAGTATGTGCGCGCTGTTGGATGGGCACAGCGTTGAAACCACAATGGGCTTTGCCGTCATGTCCGGTCTGCCGATGGCGACACGCGCGGGCGACGTGCCGCCGGGCGCATTGTTCTATCTGCTACGCAGCAAGCTGTTTGACGAGGCATCACTGGAAAAAATGTTGTACGAGCGTGCCGGACTGCTCGGCCTGTCCGGAATCAGCGGTGATATGCGCGTGGTGGAGAAACGTACTGATGCACCGTCACTTGCTGCGGTCAACTATTTTGTCTACGAGATGTTGAAATATACCGGCGCATATATGTTGCCGCGATCCGTGCGGCTCAGCTTGGCTTCAAGACAGCGATCATCGAGCGCAGCTATCTGGGTGGCATTTGCCTGAACTGGGGCTGCATCCCAACCAAGGCGCTGTTGCGCTCAGCGGAGATATTCAGTTACCTGAATCGTGCCAAGGAATTCGGACTCCACGCCGACAACGTCGGCTTTGATGTGAGCGCCATCGTCAATCGCTCTCGCGCCATATCGAGGCGCCTGAATGAGGGCGTCGGCTTTCTACTGAAAAAGAACAAGGTTTCGGTGATCTGGGGTGACGCATTCATCGATGCCCCCGGCAAGGTGACAGTGATTACATCCAAAAGCGAAGCACCCAAAGGCGTTCTCGGCGCTGGCTCCTATCAGGCCGAGCACATCATCATCGCTACCGGCGCACGTCCACGTGCACTGCCCGACATCGAGCCGGACAAAAACCTGGTCTGGACATACTTTGAGGCCATGGTGCCCGACCGGATACCTAAATCGCTTCTGATCATCGGCTCCGGCGCCATTGGTATCGAGTTTGCCTCCTTCAACCACTCGCTAGGCGCCCAGGTGAGTGTGGTGGAAATGCTGCCGCAGATCCTGCCGGTCGAGGATGCAGAGATCGCCGCGCTGGCGCGCAAGAGCTTCGAGAAGCGGGGCATCAAGATATTGACCAGTGCCGAGGTCACCAAACTCGACAAAAGTGACGACAGCGTCACTGCCACCATTGTGCAGGGCGAAAAGACGCAAACCGTCGTGGCTGAGCGCGTCTTATCGGCGGTTGGCGTGGTCGGCAATATCGAGAATCTGGGACTGGAAAAGCTCGGCGTCAAAACGGAACACGGCATCATTGCGGTCGATCAGTTCAACCAGACGACCGTGCCGGGCATTTATGCCGTCGGCGACGTTTGCGGTCCGCCAATGCTGGCCCACAAGGCAGAGCATGAAGGGCTGCTCTGCATCGAGGCGATCAAGGGGCTACAACCGCAGCCGATGAACAAGCTGATGATTTCCGGTTGCACCTACTGCTCGCCGCAAATCGCGTCAGTCGGGCTGACAGAGGAGGCGGCCAGAGCGCAACAGCTCGGAATCCGCGTGGGTCATTTCCCGTTTATCGCGAATGGCAAGGCCATCGCCATGGGAGAACACGAGGGGCTGGTAAAGGTCATCTTCGACGATACGACCGGGCAACTCCTCGGTGCACATATGTTTGGCGCCGAGGTGACCGAACTCATCCAGGGTTACACGGTGGCGATGAATCTCGAGACCACGGAAGCGGACCTGATGCGAACGGTGTTTCCACACCCAACACTCTCGGAGGCGATGCACGAGGCAGGACTCAGTGCGTACGGGCAGGCGCTGAATATCTGAACTGCTGCTTTTGCTCCAGATGCCGATTTGACCTAGACTGCTAGGCAGCGTTGCCCCTCTTCATCACCCGTGCCAATTGCTCGTCACAACGATTTCAGCTCTTTCGCCCCGAGGCTGTCCATATTGGCACCCGGCCCGTCGAGGGGCTGCCATGGTTGACGAGTTGATTGAGTTGGGCCAGTGCAAGAAATGGCAGCTGGCGTTGTTGACGTTGTCAC
>CAIVHU010000221.1 GCA_903905735.1 uncultured beta proteobacterium | reverse complement strand
GCTCCCTTCTCCTTGTAGCCCCACACCTCATAACTCAATACTCCGCCGCCAGACTTTGCCTTGAGTTCGAAGCGTTCGTGCTCAAGAAGCATCTCTTTGGGCGATTTCGTCATGATGGATGGTCTTCAGATGTGACCTATGCTATCACACCTGATTATGGTCTTCAACCCCTCTCGCCTGCAAGCCTTGGAAGCAAGCGTGAAAAATCCTCGCTATGTGGGCGTAGAGCCAACGGCCACCTCTGCCAACATTTTTTCGGTCTGAATGTGTGCGTTGGTGTGGTACACATCGCCAACGCAGCCAGTAGCAATGCGATTTGCCGCCTCTTGCGCGGCCAGACTGAGTCCCCCCTCTTCAAAAAACACCCCCCGAATCTGGATGGTGCCCGCGAGCGCCTTGAGAAAGTCACGAACCAGCGCTGCATCTGGCTGCACAGGGCTACTCCAAAAGCTGTCGAGCTCGCCTTGGTGCGTCAGTCCAGAAACATCGAACACGGCCTGACCCAGAACCATGAGCGGCCGCCCCAAATGAAGCGCTCGCATGCCCGTGGTGCTGTTGACAGTGACCACCCCTTTCGCGTGTGTGATCAGGGAGTCAAGATGGCCACCACGTAAATAGCGTACACGATCGTCAATCCCCAATTTAACAGCCTCGCGGATCAGGATGTTTTCCCAATCTTTGAGTGCCGGATCCCACGGATGTTCTTTGAGCACGAGCAGCGAATTCACCGGGGCATGACGCGCGAAGGAGGCGAGCACAAAGCGAATTGACTGGGCGATTCCGTCAAATGGTGAGTAGGCGACGATCTGAAAATCGAAATCGAGCTGCAAGGGAAACAGGTAGTAGGCTTGGTTCGATGCGATCAAATCAGCTACTTCCTGGTCGGTACGGGTTTTCCGCAGGCGGTTGGTCAGCAAACGCAATCCACTGGCAGGTGTGTAGATGAGGGTATGGGGTCTGCGGTCGCTGCGGCGGTAAAACGGAAACAGCCAACCCATGAACAAGTTGGACAGGTTGTGCAACAAGTCGCCTCGTGCCATATGAAAGGCGCTGTCGACGAAGCGTGGCGTCCAATCAACTTCGGGTAAATATGCCGCAAGGGCTCGAATGGCCTCGGGATCGCGCGGAAACAACGAGGCACCGCTCATGCCGTTGCGCTCAAAGGTAATCCAGTCAGGCCGGATATAGCCAAAGTCATTGACGATGACCTGAATGCCACGAGCCAGGGCAATATCTACCGCCTGACGGTGGTAACGACGGTTCTCACCAAGCAAAACGAGGTGGGTGACTGCATGCTCAAGGAAAAACTTTTCGATAAATACTGGCCAGTTGCAGCGGCGACCCGGGTAGCTGATGGCATCTCCGTCATGCCAGAATAGCCAGTCGCCGATGCACAGGTTAATGCGCGTGACACTCCAGCCCCTTGCCTTGAGATGCCGGGCGATGTGCCGGTAGAAAGGCGATGGCATGCCTTGCAAAAAAACAATGTGACGACTGCGCGGCGGGTGGATCGACTGGGGCTTCATCTTGTTTTGGTCAGTGTGATGTGTGTTCTTTAAACCAGTCCACCGACTCAGCCATCGCCTGCGAGTAACCGACACGCCCCACAGGACACCCGGCGGCGGCGAGCTTGTCGGCGCTGTGACCGCAGGTTCGACCAAAAATATCGACAACTAAACGATGCAGCAAAGGCTCGCGCGCCACGCCTAGCAGACGATATGGCAGCTCCATAGCGGCTGCAGCCGCATAGGCCAACGGGTATGGCAGATCAACGATCCAGCCCTTGCCGCCGATACCCTGGCGCAAGTCGTCAAGCACGCGCCGCCAAGTCACTGGGATTGGGTCAGCAACGTTGAAAACTTCGTTGTGTGCCAGTGCAGACTGCCCCGCCCAAAGCAGACAATCCACCAAGTTGTCCACGAACAAAAAGCCTGCATCAGTATGACCGCCAGAGACCCGCAGCATCAAGCCGTTTTGCAGCTCACGTCCCACACGCTCGATGAAGGGGCTGCCCGGCCCCATCACATTGGTTGGCCTCAGGACTGTGAAGGAAAGACCCATACGATGCGCCGTCTCACGCAGCCCCAGCTCACCGCGCAGTTTGCTGTCGCCATAGCCAAAACCCGGTGCGCGCACCGGGCAGCGTTCGTCGCAAGGCTGCGATGGGAAGCCGTAAACATCAGCTGTCGAGACGTGGACGACTCGCTGTGGCAAATCAGGTTGCTTCGCTATGGCCGTCAAAAGATGATGCACGCCATGAACATTGGCAAGCTCGTAAGCCTTGTCTGAGCCCCAGGTCTGGACATTGGCTGCACAATGGAAAATCCAATGCGCACCCTTAACCGCGTGCTCCAGAGTAGTCACATCGGCCAGGTCACCCGCACAGACCTCCACTCTGTCATGCCAAGCGGCAGGCAATTTGGACGTATCGCGAACCAGGACCTTGAGTTGTGCGCCTTGTTGCAAAAGTCGTTTGGCGAGATGCCTGCCAACGAAGCCGGTGGCACCGGTCACCAGCACCGTTCGCCCTGCATAGTCCGGCATATTCATGAGCTGGCCGCCCCATCAGCATCTGACTTGAAAACCTGTCTCTGAGTGGGGTTGGGCACCTTGTTGAGAAGGGCATACCCCAGACCGACGAAGGGGTTGATCAGCCACCCCGATGAACGGATAGCGAGTTTGATCGGCACGACTTTGGCGCCAAGGTCCTGTTTGATCGGATAGGTTGTCAGCCCCATCTCCAGACGCTTGGCCCCCAGCAAGATGGCGGTTTCCACGACCTTGTGCGCAATATAGATGTAGAGGCTGTCGTTTTCAGCCACCTCGCGGCCCACATAAAGCCATCGCATCAAGTCGCCATCGATCAGCAGCAAAGCATGACCCACCAGCGCCTCTTGCCGATAGAACAGAATAACCTTCACCAGCGGTCCCAAGCGGGTTGAGAGCTCGCGGTAAAACGTCGGAGTGAGCACCTCTCGCTGAAACTCGCTGGCATGGGTGTGCACGACCATCCACTGCGCGCACAGCGTATCGGCCAAAGGTGCAAAATCATCTACCAGTTCGTGCCTTACGCCAGCATCCATGTTGCGCTTGAGGTGCTTGTTAAGCTTGCTGCGATAGTAGCTGCGCATTGCAGCCAGATACTTCTGCGGGGTAGACCAATGAATGTCCAGATAGGTGTTGGGCAGACTATCAATCCAGTGATAACCCAATTGGCAGAGGTGCTCACGCAAACCCTGTGCGTTGGGCTCGAAATCGCGCAGAACGATGATCAGGCAACGTTCCATTTTTGCCAGGTTGCGCAGTTCAAGGTTCAATGCGCCAATGATGGCTTCGTCTGATGCGGCGCCTGAACAAACATAGGGGGGGCTGCTGATGGTGATGGGTGTGCCGCATTCAAGCATTTTCCATTTCAGTAAGCTCGGGAAGACGTTGCGAACTCCATCGAGTGCGAGACGGATGACTGATGGTGCAAAAATCGCTATGTCCGTTGTGACCGTATAGACACCGGCAATACCAACGGGGGAGCCGCCGTCGTCATAGACGATGGCGTAGCGATAGTTGAAATCATTCATTTCAGAACGCACGATGACATCCCAAAATGCACGACTCATCGCGACGGAACCGCGTGCGCAAAGGCCGTCCCAATCGCTCGCTGGAATTTCATCCAGTGATTTAAAGACCTCAAGAGTGCCGAGTTCTCTTGCAAGTCTACCGGCGCTGGCGGGCCTGCTCATGGGCTTCGATCCAACGCTCAGTGAGTCGGTCGAGTTCTTCAAACTGTTTCTCGGAGTAGTTCT
>CAIVHU010000220.1 GCA_903905735.1 uncultured beta proteobacterium | reverse complement strand
TTCATAGGCTGGTCTCTTTTGCATCGTGGTGGTCTTGTAAATTTCCACGATAACAAAGGTGTACTGGCCTATTCTTTTGCGCTTGTGTCCCACATTAGGTCGGGGAACTTTTTACGCAATCCTCTCAAAAATCCCGGGGCGTTTGCGGCGCGTTCGACCTTAGATTTCGACGGACGTAACACCAAGGATGTAGCGCTGTCGATCCTGGATGTTGTGGAGAACATGATAGTTGGGGTCTGGCGATACGCCCGCCATCGGGCTGCGGCCCAAACCCCGGAAACACGGGAAAAGCATTACCGCATCATGGATGGCTAAGACTTCCTCGGGTAACTCGCACCCCCCGTAACCATTTCCGAAGATGATGCCCCGACGCACTTGGTCGTCCTTCGGGACCAGCAACCAGCCACCAATTTCCACCTCGTCGGTCGAGACAAAGCGCAGGTCGTACACCGCATGATGCGGGCTTTGCCAGTCAGCAAGATGGATGCGTGGCCGTGGGGCTTGCTTCAGTGCAGCAGCATAGCGTTGACTCCAGAACTCGGCAAAATCATCTGGTGGAAATGGCGGGTCGATGGCCAGAAGCTGCGCCAGATCCATGTTGTACGCGGGATCGAACGCATAGTCGTGGGTGAACAAGGGCGGGTGCATGTGGTTGTCCAGCAGGGTTGGCGAACTCATGTTACGACAGCACTTTCTACGTTCAAACATCTGGCAATGGACAGTCCGGCTTCCATGGTGACGGTACTACTATTGCGCGCAGCATAGACGAACACACTCGAAGTCCAGATGATGGTCCTGGTCCAGTGAAAACTTCATTTCAGTGACTCTGCGACAAAATGCCTCTAGTCGACAAGCAACTGCTGCACCTGAGCGCGTAGCAGTTCCGGTTGCACTTCCTGGGTGACCGCAGGCATGCCCACATGCAATCCCACGCTGCTGAACATGCCACGACGGAGCGGCCGCAACATGGCACCGCCATGCTCAACTCGACTGAAAAAGGAGCCCCACAGATTAGTCAGTGCCATCGGGATTACTTGCACGGGCGTTCCCTGCCGGGAGGTGCGATCGAGGATCTTCATGATGCCGCCCTTGAACTCCTGCAGCGTGCCGTCACGGGTGATGCTGCCCTCAGGGAAGATGCACAGCAGGTTGCCCTTGGCCAGCACCTTGGCGGCAGCATCCAATGCGGCTTCGTAGGCTTGCGGGTCCTGGGCACGCGGGGCAATTGCAATCGACCTGGCCAGACGGAACAGCCAGCCCAGTACCGGCACTTTGAAGATGTTGTGATCCATCAAGAAGCAAATTGGACGGGGGCTGGCCGCCATCAGCAGCACGGCATCGATAAAGCTGACGTGGTTGCACACCAGAATGGCTGCCCCCTCGGCGGGGATGTTTTCTTCACCTTTTACCTTAAAGCGGTAAATGAAATGCGACAGCACCCACGCCACAAAGCGCAATAGATACTCTGGCACCAGCATAAAGATGTTAAAGGCCACCACCGCATTGGCCAGACCGACGAACAAAAAGATTTGCGGAATGGTATAGCCGACTTTGAGCAGGGCGCCGGCAATCACCGAACTGCCAATCATGAACAGGGCGTTCAGGATGTTGTTGGCGGCAATGATCCGCGCGCGGTGCGTGGTCTGGCTGCGAAGCTGAATCAGTGCGTACATGGGCACGCTGTACAGGCCGGCGAACAGGCTCAAGAGGGCCAGGTCGGCCATCACGCGCCAGTGCGCTGGCTCTGCCATGAACGCCGACAGCCCCATAATCTCGGACACCGGCAGTCTGCTGGAGGCAAAATACAGGTCCACTGCAAACACGCTCATGCCGCTGGCACCCAGCGGCACCAAGCCAATTTCTACGTGGCGCCGACTCAGTACCTCGCACAAGAGCGAGCCGGTGCCGATGCCGATCGAGAACACCACCAGCAAGAGGGAGGCCACTTGCTCGTTGCCGTGCAGCACCTCCTTGGCAAAGCTGGGGAACTGGCTCAAAAAAACTGCACCAAAGCACCACATCCAGCTGATGCCCAGTAGCGAACGGAACACCACCGGATTGCCATGCGCCAATTTCAGGTTGCGCAGGGTTTCGCTGATGGGGTTCCAGTTGATTGTCAGGCCGGGGTCCGTAGCAGGGACCTTGGGGATGTAACCCGCAATGCCCCGCCCCACGAAGGCCAACGCGACACAGGCAATGGCGACAGTCTCATGTCCAACGTTCGGAATGGCCACCAACAGGCCGCCAACCACATTGCCCATCAAAATGGCCACAAAGGTGCCCATCTCGACCATGCCATTGCCACCGGTGAGTTCGCGCTCGGATAGCACCAGCGGCAGCAGCGCAAACTTGACCGGACCAAACAGGGTGGAATGCAGGCCCATCAAAAAGGTGCACAGCAAAAGGATGGTCACCTGGTTGGTATAAAAGCCGTAGGCGGCAATCGCCATGATGGCGATTTCCAGGTTTTTGACAAAACGGATCATCACTGTCTTGTCAAACTTGTCTGTCAACTGGCCGGCCGTGGCCGAGAACAGCAGAAACGGCAGGATGAACAACGCGCCAATCACCAGGCCCGCCATTGCCGGTGGCAGCCAGCCCACGCTGAGCTGGTAAGTCACCATCACCGTGAAAGCAAACTTGAACAGGTTGTCATTCGCCGCGCCAGCAAACTGGGTCCAGAAGAAGGGGGCAAAACGGCGCTGGCGCAACAACGCAAACTGGTTGGGGTTGGCATGGTCGTCGGCAACGGTGGACCTCGTAGGTCTCAGGGTTTCGGCCGTCATGGTGTTTCTTCCATCTGTTGTTCTTTGACTCAGTTACGCACCGATCAGCGCTGCTAGGGCCGGGCTTGGGCGCGATTGTGCACGAGCAAAATGACATGCAAGGGCCCGTGGTGGTGGCCACGTGCTTGGGCGTGGGGCTGCAGAGCCAAACTGAGCAGCCGGAAAGCTGCCTGTCGCGGGTGAATCTTCCGCTGCGTACTTGACTTACAAAAGTACCGGGTGAATGACCGGACCCAGCCTTAATGTATCGACCCGGAATACTGCCCATCTCTTGGCCAATGTCTGCTTTGGCTACAAAGACCATCAGTGTGACCGGCAGGTCTTCACTTTGACGGTTGACCGTTATGGGCATTTGACGAACACGGCCAATGACCGCTGTACTGCCTTGAGCTGGAACGACGCCAGATACCGGACTGTCGTGTGCACCCGCTTTCAGCTCATTGGAGCCAGATAGCAGGAAATCTTGAAAGACACCTTATCCATCGTCTACTGCGAGTTCACCCCTCGTACAGGCTGCACCAAAGCCGACACTCAGAGGCCGCACGATACGGTTCAGCCAAACAATTGAGCAATATTTGTGACTGCGGGAGGCGGCCAGCTATCATCGCGCCCCATGCATGAGACGGTGATTTGGTCCGACGGCAATTGCCCGCGTAGCTCCCGCTTTGACGACGTGTACCGTTCCCGCAACGGGGGCCTGATGCAGGCTCAAACCGTG
>CAIVHU010000219.1 GCA_903905735.1 uncultured beta proteobacterium | reverse complement strand
CAGCCGTCCAGGTTGTTGGCGGCGACAAACGCATCGAGGTCGGGCTGGACCGATGCTTCCGAGTTGATGGCAATGCGCAAGCCAATCAGGCGCCAGGCTGTGTCACCACGACGCCTGGCCACCATGCGCACGGCGTCCACCGTTTGCGCATGCGCGGTTTTGGCCTCATGGCCATGCTCAATACCCAGATAGCGTTTGGCGCTGGCCTGGACATCGAGACCTTCAGAAAACGCCCTCAAATGCGCAAAATGGTGCAACCCAAGCCGACGCACAAAAACGGATTTTTTAGAAGTATTCACCACCATCAACCTCTCCTTGGACCTCAAAAGTGACCTCCCAGAACGCCGTCAGTGCCGATAAAACCAGTTGGCCAAGGCTATGTAGCCAGGAAGGCCAAAAATCGATCCTGGGGCCGTTAAATCGATCTTTTGACCTGACACATCTGTCGCTGCAGCAGCGCGGGTGTTTTTCTCGTGTGCGCCTCATCCTGCGCCCAAAGGCCGGCAAGTCAAGGCTGCGCCAGGCGTTTTGTCGAACATCTTCAACTTTGGCAGTTGACTGCATGTGAGCTCAACCACTTGCACTGTGCTGGTGGCTAGGTTTTGAACAAATATTTCACCAAGTTTTGAATTCTCGACAATCTTTATCCGTAAGTTTTGAATTTTCACAGGGATGTACGTCGCTCAGCGCAACCGCATATCCGTATTCAGTGTCTCCGACTCACCCAGCGAGATGTGCATGAAATCGGGATGCAAGGGGTTGATTAAAAAGTTGAGTTCAGCAGGCATCACCGCACTGGGCACAGCCAGCACACAACTGCGCGATTGTCGGAGCCACTCGCCACCGAGGTTCTGCAAGGCTTCGCGGCCAGCAGGGGTACGCCAATCTCTTGGCAAGACAGCAGTGCCCAAGGTCTCCATGCTGACGTTCTCGGACAGATGGGCCGGTATCAATACATAGTGAGCACGCAAAGGCTCGTCTTGCACCAGCATCTCTAGCAGTGCCAAAGATCGGCTTTCAGCGGTATAAATCACAGGTTGACCCACCCGATTCCACCGCCCGCCATACAGCCTTGCGCCTTCGCCAGAAAAGGCCTGATCAGCAAAACGGCGTGTGGTGATGCGCCACACAGGGCGAGTTACTGCTTGCATCAGGCAAATACGCCGTGCTCAATTCGTCCCAAGGTGCTCACTACGGCCACTGAGCCTAACTCGGTATCCAAGAGTGATAGAGGGCTGCTGCCGCCTAAAGCCGCATTTGGGTTTTTTAGCCAGCTCATTGCGGCTCGTTCGTCCTCAAACACTTCTACAGCACGCTCAATCACTTGTGCCAAGCGCACCATTTTTCCAGACTCATCGGAGCTTAAAACGCCTTCTTTTTTACGTCTTGCGAGCGTGCGTTCAGGAATATCCAGCGCCCGCGATAACTCAGATTGGCCAATGCCCATCACCCGCACAACAGCATCTACCGCACCGGCTGAAATGCCCTGGCGCACCAGCGCAATCCATTCAAGAACTGAGCGAGGCAAGGCGTGCAGCACAGGCTCGCCACCCAACACCGATGCGGCTGACAAGCCCGTCAGGGGCTCCCTTGCCAATGTTGCTGTCGTCATGAAAAACCTCCTTGTGCCAATTGGCATTGAGTATATGCAAAAGTGGCTTGATTGTCGTGACAAGGGTGATGTGCGGCATACGAATCAAACACGCTGAACTTCTCAGCAAAGGTGTCCAAGTCCGGCTTTGAGTTCAAAACTCGGTGATGGAAATTCAAAACATCCAGAACATCGACACGTTTGCGGCTGATCGTGAGGCGACGTAAGTCCTTGATGCAACGAGAAAATATCTGACGCTCTCCTGTGCGGTCGATTTTAACCACAAAATATTGACCTTAGATAATGCTCATTATCTAAGGTCAATATTTTGTGGTTAAAATCGACCACGCAGGATGGGGTCGGAAATTTGGCTGCTGCATCAAGGACTTAGGTCGCGTCACGATCAGCCGCGAGCGCCAGCCGCGACCTTGATTTGTGGTTCTT
>CAIVHU010000218.1 GCA_903905735.1 uncultured beta proteobacterium | reverse complement strand
TCCTCCAGGCGCAGCGTCCCACGCTCGCCGTCACCGGTAATTCCACTTTTGCTCATCACCTGCACCCCATCTCGTTGAACATGCAGCTGACGATAGCGAAAACTTCAAGCTATTTCATGCAGGCTTACCGGAAGGACACGGTGTTGCTAGCCAAGTCGCTACCGATGGGGTCGAAATGCGCCCCGTCAGCGAAGTGCTGGCTTCATAGCACGCGCCCGGTAGGTCAGTGCAAGGAGGCAATGCCACACGGTGCCAAACTCATGGCACCGCTTGGCAGGCATTTAGCGGGGTCAATTTGGCGGGTACTTGGGGCCAATGGCTTTCAGGCGCTTTCGCCACATAGGCGTTCGAGGTGCTTGGGGCTCAACGTCAATAGGTCATGACTCAACAGGATGCTCCCATAGCGGCCCAGCAACTGGATGCATCCGCCAGGTATTGCGACTATTTTTACCCCACATGCCATAAGCTGTCGTGCAATGTCTGCACGTAAATTTTCGTTTGTCATTTTGAAGGAATATTGTTGTTGTTTGTGAACCCATATTGTTTGCAGCCACTATGACAGTTTCATGTCATTTGGATGAGGCGGGGGTTCTTTCAGGCAATCACTTGCTAAAAAGAAGCCCGGCACAAGTGCCGGGCCAAGTCTCTTTCGAGCCGCGAGAGAAGGGGTGAACAAATCGCGGGGGCCGTTCAGTGCCCACCTGCAATGTAGTCGCAGACAACGCAGGTAGTTTGTTCGGTGGCGTACCGACCGGTTATTGATGAATAAATAAGATTTATTGCCAACCAAATCAGTTAACAGCGTGCTCCCCTGAAAACTCAAATATATGGCCAAGTATGGACAACCTAAATAAGCCTGCAGAACCTTCGCAGCAAGCTGAACTAAACGCTCTGCCTTGGAACGACCACGAGGGAATGATTGAATTCGCCGACAGTTTGCAGTCAATGCTGGGGGATACTGCTGCTGAGCTTGTCCCCAATGTCAACGGGGAGCCGGACGATTGCTTTACCGAACGATTGTGAGACAAGCTTGACCCGTCCCGACCGAGGACATTTCGCAAGCGCTAGCAGTTCCGTCTTTACCAAGACACGGCGTGGGACGAGGAGGGTGACACGTGGTCGGCCGAAATCGGTGGAGCGCCTGAGAGAAAACGTTCCTACACGGTGCTTCTGCAGGCGACTGTGGCTGAGGACCCATCAGGTGTGCCCGTCCACCGCATCATTTTGCTTGACGTCACCGTGCGCAAACACATTGAACAGCCTTATCGCATCCTGGCGCTCTTCATGTTCGTGGTGGTCTGCGGACTTATAACCGGATGAGTCCGGAATCGGGTCACTGCTATCCCCGCTGATGACCGGCAATCGACGTTGCTTCAGGCATGAGGTCGCCGTGTCCACGCACACCGTACGGCCCTCAAGCGTATCGAAATCAGTCACGTCGTGCCCAGGGTCCGAGTGACATCTTTTCGAGCGCGCTGATGTCGCGGCTGAATCTTGCGCTGGCAAGCATGGAGTCCTTCAAAAATCCGACACGCACCGCCATGGCATACAGAATGTGTGCGATGTCAAACGGCAAGACCATCATCAGAGGCGTGGGTTGACTAAATGTTTCATATCTGGGCGAAACATGTTGGTGATTGTTCATGGCAGACTCCTTCAGCGTTAGCTTTCAATTGGGTGTGCTTGGTCAGCACATGCAGAAGCCACGGAGTTGAGTTTCTTGGCGTAGAAAGGCTGGCTGAGACCGAGCATGGAATTGCCTCGGGTCACATCGTCGAGACAAAAAACTGTTGCTTAGTGCGGCGCGAAAAAAGGGGTGCCAAGTGGCACCCTTTCCTGTCATGCGTAAGCCAGCGACGGCTTGGCAGCCAATGTGGGATAGTCGGTATAGCCTTTTTCACCGGGTGTGTAAAACGTGCTCATGTCGGGTGTGGTCAACGCAGCTCCAGCCTTCATGCGCGCGACCAGGTCAGGGTTTGAAAGGAAGGGTCGACCAAAGGCGATGAGGTCTGCTTCATCAGCTTGCAAGACCTTTTCAGCACTCTTGGCATCAAATCCGCCCACGGCGATAAACGTCTGTTCAAAGGCGGCCCGAAGTTTCTTCTTGAATTCAGGTGGAATTGGAGGGGCCCCCATGGCGGAGTGGTCAACAAGATGCAAGTACACCAGCCCTATGTTGGACATTTGCCTGGTCAATGCCAGGAACTGCTCTTCAACCCCGTCGAAGGCGCCTGTGCCGTTAAACACACCGAAGGGTGAAATGCGAATACCAACTTTGCCCGCGCCAATCGCATTCACGCAGGCCTTGGTGACCTCAATCGTGAAGCGGTTGCGCGCATCCGCACTGCCACCATAGGCATCGTTGCGTTTGTTGATATTTGGGTTGAGAAACTGTTCCATCAAGTAGCCATTGGCAGCGTGCAACTCAATGCCGTCAAATCCAGCTTTGATAGCCAATTTGGCAGCAGTGGCATATTCAGCAATGGCCTGTGCAATGTCCGACTCGGTCATCACTACAGGTGCAGTATGGGGTTGCATGCCGTCTTCGTCGGTCCACATTTCACCTGGGCAAACCTCTGGACTGGGGCCAACGACACGGGCACCGGCGGGGAGATTGGCCTGATGGCTAACCCGGCCAGTGTGCATGAATTGCACAAATATCTTGCCACCGGCCTTGTGAACCGCATTGGTGACCAGTCGCCACCCTTGGACCTGCTCTTCGTTGTAGAGGCCGGGAATCCGGGCATAACCCAGGCCATTGGGTGAAGGGGAGGTACCTTCTGTGACTATCAAACCAGCTGCAGCTCGCTGCTCGTAATATTTGGCGACCAGTGCATCAGGAGTGTTGTTGTGGGTTGAACGGCTGCGTGTCATGGGTGCCATGACGATACGGCTGGTCAGGTGAATATTGCCCAGGTCAAATGATTCAAAAAGCATCTGTGGTCCTAAAGTTGATTGGTTATGCGGTGAACAAATCGCGGGGGCCATTCAGTCCCCACACGCAATGTAGTGGCTGACGAATAACCTGTTTGTACGTCAGCACACTGACCCCCCCAGCGTTTGGTAATTACGCTTGCCTGAAAACCAACTCAGGGATGACCATGACGTGCATGGGCGCTGCAGTCAAGGTCAGCAACCTCAATGTTGAATCGTACATTTCTTCCTGAATAACGGGGATTTCTATGTCTATGATTTGTAAGGACTGCGGCTCAGTGGGAGCGCCAAAAATGCACAAGCGAGGCTCACTCTCCCTGGAGCTTCTGCTGTGGATGTGCCTGTTGGTGCCAGGTTTTATCTATTCCATGTGGCGATGGTCGACCCAATTCAAAACTTGCTCGGACTGCGGCAGTTCCAAGGTCACGACCTTTGAATCACCCTGGGCACCTGGTACCAGGCGCAACTCAGGCTGTGTGGAAAAGCAGGCAAAACGCTAAGTGGCCGCATCATTTGCGCCAGAGAACCATGAGTGTGTTTCTATGCGCTCAGGGGTGTTTCCACGCTTTGCGAGTTCCCCAAGCCATACCTCAACGCACTATCAATGGCATCCAGAAGGTCGGTCAGCTTGTAGGGTTTGGTCAGATAACGATAAAACCCGGCTTGCAGACCTGCAGCAATTTGTGTCCGGCTTGCATCCGACGACACGGCAATGACTGGAATATGCGACGTCAACGGATTCGAACGCAGCTGTGCCAATACTTCCTGGGCTGAGACATCTGAAAGTTCCGTGTCCATGACAACGACTTCCGGTTGGCATGCAGTGGCCAATTCCATGCCGACCTGACCGTTGGGTGCGGTCAACAGTCCCAAATCGGCTCGCATGGCAATCACTTGCGAGATGATTTCCATATTGGCCGGGTCGCTGGCAATGACCAACACCTTTTGAACAGAATTTGATGTTGAACACAAGTTCATAAAGCATCCTCCCTGAAAGTTGAATTCCTCTGGTGGATTGGTATTCATCATACGTGCGCTGGCGAACGGACTGCGTTTCATCATTCATACCCCCAAAATGGTCCACGCACCGGTCACGACCCACTGCGGCCCACTTGGCATCTCCCATCAATCCAGTCTGTATGCCAACGCACGGAAGGTTTGTCAGCTATCCCTTACCCTGCCTACTGAGCCTCAAACGGCATCAATCCTGTACAAATTCTTTCACTGAACCGAGGTAAATCATCATGAACAAAGACCAAGTCAAGGGTACCGTGAAGAACCTGAGCGGCAAAGTCCAGGAGGAATCTGGCAAGTTGCTCGGAGACACCCATCAACAAGCCAAGGGTTTGAACAAGCAGATGGCAGGCACGGCACAAAAGAGCCTGGGCGACGCCAAGGAAGTTGTCAAAGACGCCAAAGGTTCGGCCAAAGCGGCTGTCAATCGCTCTTGAACCCGGACATCGGGGCCCGCCCCCCAATACTCAATGAGGGAGGGACACATGCCTGCGGGCAAGCGCACCAGCCGAAACCTCACGGGCGAAGATAAAACCACTCCGACGGGTGTTGCCCATGACAACAGCCGTTCTGACGGTTCCGACAATGCCGGGCAGGACTTGCGCCACAGGGCCAGCCAGCGCCTGACCAGCAATTCAGGCTTGACGATGGATGTGATTGACGCGATGAGCACACAAGATGTGCAGCGGCTGTTTCACGAACTTCAAGTGCACCAAGTTCAGACATCCTGATCCGCACTGGGTGAGCCCCTGTTAATCTCAGGAATATAAATGGCACTAATGTTAAAAAACTCCATATGAATTCGGAGTAAAGTTTGCGCCAGAATTTCATCGGAAAGGTCGGCATGCACAAAC
>CAIVHU010000217.1 GCA_903905735.1 uncultured beta proteobacterium | reverse complement strand
TGCGTCAGAGAAGTTGAAGTGCTGGCACAGTGCTTTGGATAGCGAGCTTCGCTTGTTATGGGTATTGCTGGCAAGCTGGCTGCGGATGACTTCAATCGACTCGGGTTGTGCGAGGGTTCGCTTGATCTGGTTTTGTTGCTGTATCCCTGAAGGATAGGCAGAATACCAACAAAAGTTCAGCTTTATTTTTGGGTACTACGCAGGGCTAGAGGCCTATTTTTCATAAAACTCTGTATCCCGTGCCAAAGCCATCACCTGGTCGGGTGGCATGGCTTTGAGGCTATAGTCGCTCCAGACGCGGCGCCAGTGGCGCGCACCGGGCAAGCCATGCCGCAAACCCAGCATATGACGTGCGATGGACGGCCAAGTCGTGCCGTGCGCAGCCTGTTCACGCGCCATGTAATCGACCATCTGTAGCTCCACCCACTCTCGGGTCATGTCACCTGCTGATGAAGTCGCAGCGGCGCTGGAAGGCGCTAAGTCAGCAAAAAAAGCCGCATCCCACTGGCTGAGCCACCACGGGTTGTGATACGCCTCGCGGCCCAGCATGACACCATCCACCTGCGCCAGATGCGCCTGCACCTGTTCTGTTGTGGTAATGCCGCCATTGAGCACAATCATCAGATCTGGAAAATCGCGCTTCAGACGATACGCCCACTCGTAACGCAGTGGCGGAATATCGCGGTTGTCTTTGGGGCTCAGACCCTTGAGCCAGGCGTTGCGGGCGTGAACAATGAAGGTGGAGCAGCCCGCCTGACTGACCGCACCGACAAAATCGCCCACAAACTCATAACTTTCGACCTGATCAATGCCAATGCGGTGCTTGACGGTGACCGGCACATCCACCACATCGACCATGGCCTTGACGCAATCCGCCACCAACTGCGGTTCGGCCATCAGGCAGGCCCCAAAGGCACCACGCTGCACCCTCTCGCTGGGGCAGCCGCAATTGAGGTTGATCTCCGAGTAACCCCATTGCTCGCCAAGACGGGCGCAATGCGCCAGATCGGCCGGGTCGCTGCCGCCCAGTTGCAAGGCGAGAGGCTGTTCTTTCGGGTCAAAGCGCAGGTGCCGCGCCACGTCGCCATGAATCAGCGCACCCGTCGTCACCATTTCGGAATACAAAAGGGCGTGACGCGACATCAGACGATGGAAGTAACGGCAATGCCTGTCAGACCAATCCAACATCGGTGCCACGCTGACACGCCAGCGCCGGGAGTCAACAGGGGGGAGAACTTGCATGGCTTGATTATCCCAGCCAGCCAGAAACGCCAATGCCGTCAGGTGCAGGTGCAGGATAGGCGCTCAAAAACGCTCAGCGGGCAGCGTCAAATAGGTGAGCACCAAGGTGCATCCGCGTGCGCGTAAGCCATCCACAAAGCCCAGGCTGCGCTGGCCGCCAGCGCCAGGCCCGCCAATCGCACCCCCCAGTCGCCGTTGCTGTTGCTGCCAATGCGCATCCACAACCACGGCCCAAGCATCATCGACACGCTGGTACCGACGGCAAACAGGGCCATGGCCACGGCTCCGTCCACGGCATGCCCGGTGAGACCCGCCACTAACAGCGCCGAATACAGCAGGCCACAGGGCAAAAAAGTCCACAAGGTGCCCAACACAAAAGTACCCGACAGGCCACGGCTGACGACCAGACTGCGAGCAGTCAACCAAAGTTTCTTGCCAGCTTGTTCCAGCCAGATGGGTTGCTGCGCGTTCCACATCAGCACCAGTCCCATTACCAGCACGGCCACATGAAACATGGTCCAGACCGGTCTCAACGCGGCAGTCTGTACCGTCATCCACCCCAAGCCCTGCATGGAAGCAGCCGCCAACGCACCCATGGCGGAGTAACCAGCAATCCGGCCCACCTGAAAGATCCACATGGCCGAGGTGCCACGGCTCCCTGCGGCCTTACCGATACCAGCGCAGGCCGCACCGCACATACCAATACAGTGGGGTCCGCCTGCCAGACCCATCAAGAAGGCGGTCGTCGCCAGAGATGTTTGCATCCCTGCAGGCTAAAGGATTTTGGAAAACTTGGTGCGCGTCCGGTCAGTTTGCAGGTAGCGGTCGAACACCATCGCGACGGCACGGACGAAAAACCAGCCTTTGGTGGTGACCTGAATACCCGAGTCGTCGAGCGTCACCAGACCCTGCTCCGCTTGCGCGACCATGGTTTCGAGTTCTTTGGCGAAATATTGCTTGAAGTTCACCAAGTAGGCGAGTTCAATCGACTCGAAAGACAAACGCCCTTGGCACATCAAGGCCATGATGACGGCCCGGCGCACCAGATCGTCACGCGACAACGCCAAACCCCGCACGATCGGAAACTGGCCCTGATCCAGGAAGTCGTAATACTCCTCCAGCGTCTTGGCATTCTGGCTGTAGGTGGCACCCACGCGGCCGATGGACGATACGCCCAGGCCGATCATGTCGCAATCGGGCTGTGTGCTGTAGCCCTGGAAATTGCGGTGCAGCCGACCCTGACGCTTGGCCACAGCCAACGAGTCGTTGGGCAAGGCAAAGTGATCCATGCCGATATAAACGTACCCCGCCGCCATGAACGCCGCCATGGAGCGCGCCAGCATCGACACTTTGGCAGCTGCCGTAGGAATCTCGACGGATGAAATACGCCGTTGTGGCTTGAAGCGCTCAGGCAGATGCGCGTAGGCATAAAGCGCAATGCGCTCAGGCCGCAGTTCGGTGATTTGTGCCAGCGTGCGGTCAAAGGATTCTGGCGTTTGTTCTGGCAGGCCGTAAATCAGGTCCGCATTCACAGACTCAAATCCGCGGGCCCGAGCGGCAGCAACCAACTCGAAAACCTGTTCTGCCGGCTGAACGCGATGCACCGCTTTTTGGACGGCCGGATCAAAGTCCTGGATACCAAAACTCAGGCGGTTGAAGCCGAGTTCAGCCAGCACATCCAGCCGCTTGGCATCAATGGTGCGAGGGTCAATTTCTATGGAGTATTCACCACCCGGCACGAATTTGAAATTACGCCGCAGCAAGCCCATCAAATCATGCAGCTCGGCATCAGAAAGAAACGTCGGTGATCCACCACCCAGATGCAATTGCGACACCGACTGGCCCACACCCATGTGCTGGGTGTGCAGATCAACCTCACGGCTCAGATAGCGCAGATACGCGGCTGAGCGATCATGGTGTTTCGTGATGATCTTGTTGCAGGCGCAGTAGTAGCAAAGCGACTCACAAAATGGAATATGAACGTACAGCGACAACGGCAAGGCGAGTGCGGCTGCACCAGAGCGGCGTTGCTCCAACGCCAGAGCGTAATCCTGCGCAGTAAAGGCCTCTACAAACCGGTCGGCTGTCGGGTAAGAGGTGTAACGTGGTCCCGACACATCGTATTGCCGGATCAAAGCTTCGGAGATGGGTTCAGCAGCGCATTCGATCATGAGAATTCCCTTGTTTCAGACAATGTAAATGTGCCGCCTACCCCTCTTTTCATTCTTGATATTGATCAACCAAGACGGATAAAGCGAATAGCCCCAATTTGACATTTGTCAGCTCCTTGCAAAGAACAATGTCAAAATCGACCCCATGAATCATGAGACTATCAAAATTGCTTGCGCCAATTGCAACATGCGCGAGCTTTGTATGCCCATCGGCCTCACGCACGATGAGCTCAACCGTATCGATGAAATGATCGGCTCCAGGCGCAAAGTCAAACGTGGCGAGGCGCTTTATCACAATGGTGAAAGGTTCACCAACTTGTACGCCATTCGCACAGGCTTTTTCAAGACCTGCATTACCTCGGAAGATGGCCGTGACCAGGTGACCGGTTTTCAGATGGCTGGTGAGATCATCGGCATGGACGGCATCGTCAACGACCACCATTCGTGCGATGCCGTGGCGCTGGAAGATGCCGAAATATGTGCCATGCCGTTTGCGGAAATCGAAAGTTTGTCAAGAGAAGTCAATGCGTTGCAGCATCATGTTCACAAGATCATGAGCCGCGAAATCGTGCGCGAACATGGTGTGATGCTGCTGCTTGGCAGCATGCGGGCAGAGGAACGCTTGGCGGCTTTTCTACTGAATCTGGCGCAGCGTCTGCATTCGCGTGGTTTTTCTCAGTCTGAACTGATCCTGCGAATGACACGCGAAGAGATCGGCAGTTACCTGGGTCTCAAACTGGAGACCATCAGTCGGACTTTTTCGAGGTTTGTTGACGACGGCATCGTCGCCGTGAAGCAGCGCCATGTCCACATCTTGAACACCAGCGCGCTGCAGGACATCGTCAACCCGAAGTAAGCTTTATTTACCGGTTTCCAATGCTGATTTGGGGACCGGAATCACGCCTGTGGCTGCGTGATTTCTGGCAAGCATGGCTGGCGCTTCACCACCGTTCATAGTTTTTGACCCCTTGGTGTGCTCAATGGCAACGTCCTGATCAGAAACGATCTGGTTGGGGCTGTTGGCGATGAAATAAAAAGTGATGGCACAGGCAATCACCACGCTGATTGGGCCACTGATCACCAGCCAAAGATGGCCGTAGCTCCACCAGGGTTTCTTATCCGACATTGATTCACTGTTCACAGGCACACCTTTTAGTTGTCAACATCACTCTAACAGCATCACTGCTTCAACGGGAAAAGGGGAAACCGCCAAGTTTCCCCTTGAGTACTAGCCTCATCTGCACCAGAAATGCCACGCATTCCGGTGCTGATCCGTCAACTTAACTCTTGTGAGACAAGCCCCACACGTAGGAGGCCAACACCTTCACCTGCAGAGGGGTCAGCAACTTGCCTTGAGGTGGCATCACGTTAACCTTGCCGTTATTGACCATGTCCATGATGGCCTTCTCGCCAAAACCGTGCAACCAGATGTCGTCGGTCAGGTTAGCAGAACCGATGGCTGCCATGCCTTTACCGTCTGGGCCGTGGCAAGCAGCGCACACCGTCAGGAATTTCTCCTTGCCCAACTCTGCGCGTGCAGTGTCCGCAATCTTGCGTCCACCTGGCGACAGAGTCAACACATAGTTGGCAACGTTTTTAACGTCATCCTGCGTACCCACAGCAGCCACCATGGGAGGCATGTTCCCCTGGCGGCCATTCATGACCGTTTGCATAATGTAATCAGGCGTGCCGGCACCAAGCCAGTCGTTGTCCGCCAAATTAGGGAAGCCCTTTTGGCCATGCGCATCGGAGGCGTGACACTGTGCACAGTTATTGCTGAACAAACGCTCACCAATGGCCATGGCTGCCGGGTCCTTGGCAATTTCTTCGGGTGTCATATTGGCAAAACGTGCATAAACGGGTGCCGTCTGCAGGTCGCCCTCCTTGACTTCAGACTGATGCAGGCCTTCAGATGTCCAGCCCAACATCCCAGGATACGACCCCAGGCCAGGGTACAAGGCGAGGTAACCAAAGCTGAAAACCACGGTAATAACGAACAAATAGCTCCACCACCGGGGTAGTGGGTTGTTCATTTCGCGCAGGTCACCGTCCCAAACGTGGCCAGTGGTATTGTCATGGGACGTCATCGCCTTGGCTTTGCCGGTCATAATCAGTAGAACCAGGCACGCAACGATGCTCACGATGACGAGACCCGAAACATAGATGTTCCAGAAGCCGCTTACAAAATCACTCATTTCTTTTCCTTCTCGATTTTTGGGTCAGTCCTGATCGAACGGCAAACGCGCCGCCGCATCAAAGTCAGCAGAGTTTTTCTTTGAAAAAGCCCAAGCCAGAATTCCAATGAAGGTAATCAAGCTCAGAACAGTGACAAAAGCTCTCAATGTGTTGACATCGAATTCCATCAGTGTGACTCTACTTATTTGACTAAAAGACCCAAACCTTGAAGGTAAGCAACCACCGCTTCCATCTCGGTCTTACCCTTGACTGCCTCAGTTGCACCGGCAATATCCGCATCGGTGTAAGGAACACCAACTTTGCGGAGTCCCACCATGTGGGAAGGCAGACTCTCAGCATCTACCAAAGCGGTCTTCAACCATGGGTAAGCTGGCATGATCGATTCAGGTACCAGATCCCGAGGATTGTTTAAGTGGGTCATCTGCCACTGGTCACTGTACTTGCCACCGATACGATGCAAGTCAGGTCCAGTGCGCTTGCTACCCCACTGGAACGGATGATCGTAAACAAATTCACCAGCCAGGGAGTAATGACCATAGCGCAGTGTTTCAGCCCTGAACGGACGAATCATCTGGCTGTGGCAGTTGTAGCAACCCTCGCGCTGATAGATGTCGCGTCCAGCAAGTTGTAGCGCCGTGTAGGGCTTTAAACCCTCCACGGGTTGAGTCGTTGATTTTTGAAAGAACAAGGGAACAATTTCTACCAAACCACCAAACAACAAAACAATGAGGATCAAAACGATCATCAGCCCATTGTTGGTTTCGATCGTGCCGTGTGAAAAGCCACCGCTTGAATTATTCGTTGACATATTGAATTACCTTAAGCGTGTGCTACGGCCGCAGGGATAGTAACCGTTACCGACTTGCCACTGGTGGCCGTCATGATGGTGTTCCAAAGCATGATGATCATGCCAGACAGGTACATCAAACCACCCATCAAACGCAGTACATAGAACGGGAAGCTGGCTTTGACTGACTCGACAAAGGTGTAGGTCAATGTGCCATCAGCGTTGATGGAGCGCCACATCAGGCCCTGCATCACGCCCGAGATCCACATCGCGGAGATATACAGAACGATACCGATCGTGGCAATGTAGAAGTGAATCTCGATCGCCTTGACGCTGTACATCTGCTTGTGACCGAACAACTTGGGGATCAGGTAATACATGGAACCAATGGTGACCATACCGACCCAGCCCAAAGCGCCAGAGTGCACGTGACCAATCGTCCAGTCCGTGTAGTGCGACAGTGCATTCACAGTCTTGATGGCCATCATCGGGCCTTCAAAGGTGGACATACCGTAGAAAGACAGGGAAACGATCAAGAATCGCAGGATCGGGTCGTCACGCAACTTGTGCCATGCGCCAGACAATGTCATGATGCCGTTGATCATGCCGCCCCAGCTGGGAGCCAGCAGGATCAGCGAGAATACCATACCGACAGACTGAGTCCAATCAGGCAAAGCGGTGTAGTGCAAGTGGTGCGGACCCGCCCACATGTAGGTAAAGATCAGCGCCCAGAAGTGAACGATGGACAACCGATACGAGTAAACAGGCCGCTCAGCTTGCTTCGGGATGAAGTAATACATCATGCCCAGGAAGCCAGCCGTCAGAAAGAAGCCCACGGCGTTGTGGCCGTACCACCACTGCACCATGGCATCCTGAACACCAGCGTAAGCCGAGTAAGACTTCATGGCACTGACGGGGATGGCCGCGCTGTTGACCAGATGCAACAAGGCCACAGCCAGAATGAACGCGCCAAAAAACCAGTTGGCAACGTAAATGTGTTTCACCTTGCGGATACCGACCGTACCGAAGAATACGATGGCGTAAGACACCCAAACGAGGGTGATCAGGATGTCAATCGGCCATTCAAGTTCAGCATATTCCTTGCTCTGGGTGAAACCCAAAGGCAATGAAATAGCCGCCGACAGAATCACCAGTTGCCACCCCCAAAAGGTGAACGCTGCGAGCTTGTCGCTGAAGATACGCACCTGACAGGTTCGCTGCACCACGTAATAAGATGCCGCAAACAGACCACAACCACCAAACGCAAAAATCACTGCATTGGTGTGGAGCGGACGCAAGCGACCGAAGGACAGAAACGATATTCCCATGTTAAGTTCTGGCCAAGCCAGCTGGGCAGCAATGATCACGCCAACGAGCATGCCCACTACGCCCCAAACCACGGTCATGACGGCAAACTGCCGTACAACCTTGTCGTTGTACGTCGTCGCCTGCGAATTTACAAATGCCATGTTCACCTCTTCTATGTTTAAGACGCAGATTGTCTTAGCGCATCTACGTTCCGGATTTGACACATATCAATTATGACTTAAATTCCCCTTCAATCTTTAAGTATTCTCTCGCCTTCTTTTTCTATATCTTCGAATTGACCGCGGTATATGGCCCACCAAGCACCACCAAGAATAAAAAACACCAGAACCACCGACAGTGGGACCAGCAAATACATGATGTCCATCAAATCTCCTTGTGCATCAGCTGCAAACGTGACAACCTAAGTGCGTTAGTCACGACCAGCAGGGAACTACTGGCCATGCCAACCCCTGCCAGCCAGGCGGGCAGCATCCCTGCCACTGCCAGTGGAACGCAAATCGCGTTGTAAGCGGCAGCCCACCAAAGATTTTGCCTGACAACGGTCAATGTGCGCTTGGACAGGCTGATCGCGACCTCCACATCGGCAAGCCGGCTGCCTGACACCAGGAAATCTGCCTGTGCCTGCGCCAGGGGAACAGCTTGACCGAATGCGAACGATGCATGCGCCCCAGCCAGGATGGGGCCGTCGTTGAGGCCGTCACCGACCACTGCCACTTTATGGCCCTCGCGTTGAGCCTGACGTAAAAAGTCCAGCTTGTCCTGCGGCGAACACTGCCCTTTGAAGTCATCCATGCCAACCGCCTGCGCCACGCGGCTGGCTGCCTCACTGGCATCGCCTGACAGCAAAAGCACGTGCAGGCCGCGCTCTTTCAACGCCGCGATGGTGGCCACAGCATCCGGACGAACATCTTCTTTCAGCTCAAACGTCGCCAGCCAATGCTGGCTGTCACTTAGATAGACCTGCAGGGTGTCCGAACTGGCACTATCCACACCGCAGTGCTCGGCCGAGCCCAGACGTAAACCGTTGATCAGGCTGGCAACGCCTGCGCGATTGACGCTTGCCGTCAATCCACGACCAGGGAATTCGGCAACATCCGCGGCCAGCCACTGCCCCACCAAACCGCGCTGCTGCGCTGCTGCCAGCAAGGCCCGGGAGGCAGGATGCAGGGAATGCTGTGCCATCGCGGCCGCCATGGCCAGCGCCTGCTCTGCATCCTGGCCTTCACGCGCCTGGGTGGTGCCCAGCACCATGGCATCACGGGTCAGGGTGCCGGTTTTATCGAACATCACAGTATCGACAGCCGCCAGCGCCTCAAAAGCGTCGAGTCGGCGCACCAGCACGCCACGCTGCGCCAACGCCCCGGCAGCCGACAACATGGCCGCCGGCGTCGCCAAAGACAAGGCACAAGGACAGGTCACCACCAGCACAGACACGGCCACCATCAAAGCCCGCTCGGGGTCAGTACCCCACCAGAAGGCACACGCGGCGGCCGCAGCGATCAGCACGCCAATCAAAAACGGCTTGGCAATGGTGTCTGCCAGTTTGGCCAGGTGCGGTTTGCTGGTAGTGGCACTCTC
This sequence comes from uncultured beta proteobacterium, assembly GCA_903905735.1. Taxonomy (GTDB): domain Bacteria; phylum Pseudomonadota; class Gammaproteobacteria; order Burkholderiales; family Burkholderiaceae_C; genus Rhodoferax. Next base: position 14,163 of record CAIVHU010000217.1, on the reverse strand, counting down.
CATCAGGCTCACGATCTGTGAAAAACGGGTCTCCTGGCCTAGGCCATCTACCCGCGCCAGCACCACCGCCGACAAATTGTGGCTGCCGGAAATCACCACGTCGCCCACAGCTCGCGCCACAGGACGGGATTCACCTGTTAGCAAAGACTCATCGACAGATGTCTGTCCGCGCAGCACCATACCATCCGCCGGAAACGCCTCACCTGGGAGAACCTGGATGACATCACCTTTCTGCAGCCGCCGGATCGGCACCCGCTCAAACTCACCGTCGGCCTTTTGCCGTGCCACGGTGTCGGGCAGGCGATTCATCAGGGCTTCCAGAGCCCCCGCAGTGCGGTCACGCATGCGCAGCTCAAACCAGCGCCCGGTTAGCAAGAAAAACACAAACATCGTCAGCGAATCGAAATACACCTCGCGACCAAAAATGCCTTCGGGGTCGAAGGTACCTGCCGTACTCATGACAAAGGTGATCAGCATGCCCAGCGCCACCGGCAGGTCCATGCTGACCCGACGGTGAACAATGTCTCGCCAGGCATTGGCAAAAAACGGACTGCATGAAAACAGGATCACCGGCAAGGTCAGCACCCACGAAGCCCAGCGCAGCAGGTGCTCCATCTCGGCAGACAGGTCGCCCGGGGTGGCGATGTAGGCTGGAAGGGCATACATCATGACCTGCATCATGCACAGACCGGCGACCATCAGGCGCCACAGCGCCTTGCGGGCCTCAATACGGCGGCGCTCACGCGCAAACTCGTCATTGGCAGGTACCGCCTGGTAACCTGAGTCACGCACCGCCTGCATCCAGCGCGAAGGCAACACCGACTGGGTTTCCCACACCACTTTGGCCCGGTGGCTGCCGGCACTGACATCGGCCGACAGCACGCCGGGGATACTTTTGAGCGCGTCTTCCACCGTCAAAGCGCAGGCCGCACAGTGCATGCCTTCGATCATGACGTTGGACTCCCAGCAGCCGGGGCGTGCTGCATCCGGACGGCTGAAGGCCGACCATTCCTGCTCATCGTCCAGAACCTTCAACACCTCCAGCGAGTCACGCGCCGACACCCCAGCCGAACCCGGGTTGCCAACAAGGCCCAGATCAACGGCAAAGCGCGGGGAACCGGTGACAGGCACGCGGTCAGATTCAACGGAAAAAGTCATCAATTTACCTGGGCTGTAACGAAAGCGGCTGATAGTATAGGAATGCGTTCATTTCATAGTCCAGAGAGGAAATCAGCATGTACGAAAAGATTCTTGTCGCCACGGATGGTTCCGGTTTGTCCAAAAAAGCCGTCAGCAGCGCCATCTCGCTGGCCGCGCTGAGCGGCGCGGAGCTGGTGGTGATCAAGGTGGTGCCACGCTATCCGCAGAGTTATTTTGAAGGTGGACTGGCCCTGCAAGCGGCAGAAGTTGGCCGCATCGAGCAGCAATGGGCCGAAGAAGGCCAGGCGGTGGTGGACGAGGTGAAAAAGCAGGCCGAGGCGCAAGGCGTCAAAACTCGCGCGCTCACCGTCAAGTCAGACATCGTCTCTGATGCCATCATCGCCGCAGCCAAAAAGCACAAGTGCGACCTGATCGTCATGGCCTCGCACGGGCGCAAGGGTGTCAAGCGTCTGTTGCTCGGCAGCGAAACCCATCAAGTGCTGACGCATTCGCACATTCCGGTGCTGGTTCTGCGCTGATTTTTATAGCCAAATTGGCCTCTAGCCCTTGTCTATAAAGGGCTAGTAGCTTTTATTTTTGTAGTGAAGGACTTCAGTCATCGTCGTTGAAGCGTTGCTGAATGTCACACACCTTGTCCCACTGGTCGAAAAAGGTTGCCACGCAACGCGGGTCAAAGTGGGTGCCTGAACTGGCCTTGATGTGATCACAGGCGTGCTCCATTGACCAGGCTTTTTTGTAGGGCCGCTCGGATGTCAAGGCATCAAAGACGTCAGCCACCGCCACAATGCGGCTGAAAATCGGGATGGCCTCGCCTTTCAAACCGCCCGGGTAGCCCGAGCCATCGTACTTTTCGTGGTGCCCCAGTGCGATGGACGCACCCGTCTGCAACACTCTGGAGGAACTGCCCTTCAGGATGTCGTGACCATACACAGCGTGCTGTTTCATGACTTCAAACTCTTCCGGGGTCAGCCGACCGGGCTTGAGCAAAATGCGGTCGGTGATGCCGACCTTGCCAATGTCATGCATGGGCGCGGCTTCCAGAATCAGCTCGCATTCCTGGACCGGCAGACCCAGGCCCCTGGCGATCAGTTCGGAATAGTGCGCCATGCGCAGGATGTGAGCGCCAGTCTCGGGGTCGCGGTATTCAGCCGCTTTGGACAGGCGGATCACCGTTTCACGCTCGCGCTCCTTGATCTCGAAGGTCGCCTTGCGTACTTCTTCGGCCAGCCACGCAGCGCGGTCAGCCAGCACCTTGCGACTGGCCCCGAGTTGCAGCATGTTGTTGACGCGCGCCATGAACTCGATCTTGTCCACCGGCTTGGTCAGGAAATCGGTGGCCCCGGCATCCAGCGCACGGTAACGCACCTGTTTTTGGTCATTGGCGGTGATCATCAGCACCGGAGTGTCTTCGCGCCCCGTCGTGCTGCGGAACTGGGCAATGAACTCCATGCCGTTGAGATCGGGCATCATGTAATCCACAATGATCAGGTCAAAGTCATCCTGCTTGGCGCAGGCCAAACCCGCAACCGCGCTGGAGAATTTGACGGACTCACAATTGCCCATACGCTTGAGGAGTGCCTCAAACAGGATCAGGTTGATTTCTGCGTCGTCAACGATCAATACCTTGTAAGTCATGGTGATGGATTTCAATAGAGGGCGCGCGAATCACGCTGATTTCACTTTACCACCGCACCATTGCGCAGGCTCAAGGCCAGCAGCAATAAATCGACCTGTGCCGTCAGCTCAGCCAGTTTGGTCAGGACCATCCGGCGGGGTCCATCGCCAGCCGGAGCGCCGGTGTCAGAGGTCAACCTCTCCAACTCCCCGGCCAGGGCCGCCGCAGGACGGGCACCAAACATGCCAAAAATGCCCTTGAGGGCGTGTGCAGTGCGCATCACGGAGCCCCAGTCACCTTGTTCCAGGGCCCGCGTCATTTTGGACAGATCTGCCGGCCACTGCGCCATGAACGCATCGGCGATGATCTCGACCACATCCTGGTCCACCTGTTTCGATGCGGCTGTGTAGTCGAATACCGCCTCGGGCATAGACATGGCACCGGCTGCTACCGAACCAGCATCGCCTTTAGCTCCTTTTAAAGGAGCACTCTGCCCAGGTTTGAAAAGGGCTAGAACCCGATAAAGCTCTGGAAGTGATATGGGTTTGGAGAGGTAATCGTCCATGCCCGCCTGCAGGCAAAGTTCCCGATCACCCGGCATCACGTTGGCCGTCATGGCCACAACCGGCGTTCGGTGGCCCTGCTCGCTGGCGCGGAAAAGCCGCGTGGCCTGCAGGCCGTCGAGCACCGGCATCATCATGTCCATCAGTACCAGATCAAACCGTTGTTGGGCCAGTATTTCCAGAGCGATCTGTCCGTTGGCCGCCACGGTGACGCTGTGGCCTTCGCGTTGGAGCAAGGCAATGGCCAGCTTCTGATTGATCTCGTTGTCTTCCACCAGCAGGATGTCCAGGCTGGTGGCAGCACCCTCTTGAGTGGTTTCGGCCGATGCCGTTGGAACTGCGACCTGAGCGGTTTGATGCCCAACCACATGGGCAGGCAGTTCCACCGCCACATCGAAATCAAACTGACTGCCTCGCCCAGGTGCGCTGCTGACAGAGATATGGCCATCCATTGCCGTGACCAAGCGCGAGCAGATGGACAGCCCCAGACCTGTTCCGCCATAGCGGCGGGTGATGCTGCTGTCTTCCTGTGAAAAGGCATCAAAGATGCTGTCCAGTTTGGCCTGTGCGATGCCCACACCGGTATCCTTGACTGAAAACAAGAGTCGCAGGCGCGCATTCGACTCTGGTTGTAAACGCACTTGCAAGCTCACCTCGCCATGGTCAGTGAACTTGAGGGCGTTGCCCATGAGATTCATCAACACCTGTTGCAGCCGCCCGGGGTCTCCCACCACCATTGCCGGCAGCGTTTCGTCCATGTCTGCCCGCAAAGCCAGCCCCTTCGCCTGCGCCGGTGCTGCCAACACCTTGAACGTCTCGCGCACCAACTGTGCTGGATTGAATTCGATTTTTTCGATTTGCAGCTTGCCCGCCTCAATTTTCGAGAAATCCAGAATGTCATTGATGACCCGCAGCAAGGCATCCGAGGACAATTTGACGATTTCCAGGTGCTCGCGTTGCTCCGGTGTCAGCTCAGTGTCCAGCACCAGATCGGTCATGCCGATCACCCCGTTCATGGGGGTGCGGATTTCGTGGCTCATGTTCGCCAGAAATTCCGACTTGGCCCGGCTGGCCACCTCGGCGGCCTCTTTGGCGCGCTGCAATTCTTCGGAAGCTTGCTTGGCCAAGGAGATGTTGGCCAGATAGCCGTTCCACAGCACTCCGCCGTCCGCCGCTGGCTTGGGCATGGACTCGCCATGAACCCAGATGACGGCCCCGGTTTGCTTGTGGTGCATCCTGAAATCGAGTGAAATGCGCTGCCCGCCCCGTGCCGAAGTCTTGAAGGCATCCACAAAAATCGCCTGATCGTCGGTGTGGATGAGTTGAAAAAAGTTCGCCGGATCGGTGGTCACCTCTTGCGGTGTCAGCCCGCACACCTGCTCGACCACTGAGCTGCAAAAGGGGAAATTCTGGCGGCCATCGGCCCACAGTCGGTATTGGAAAACCACCACCGGAATGCTTTCGGTGACCTCGCGCAGACGCTCACCGGCTTCGCGGATGTGCGTCACATCCTGCCAGATGCCGGTAAACACGGTAGAGCCATCAGCTGCCGACTGCGGGTCGGGCAAGATCTCGGAGCGAATCCAGCGCAGGCGCTTGTCCGGCATGGTCACCTGGAATTCAGCACGCCAGCCCACCCGCCTTGCGCCCGCTGCCATCACCTCGGCAAAGCAGCGTTCACGGTCAGACGCCACAATTTGCGCGAATGCCAAGCGGCCATTGGCCATCAGCGCCTCTCGGTCCAGACCACGAACATCTTTGAGCCGTTCGCTCAGGAAGGTATAGCGAATGGTGCCGTCCCCGACATGGCACTGAAACACCACCCCCGGCACGGTGTTGGTGATGCGGCGCAAGCGCTCCTCGCCGGCCACCAATGCCGCCTGCATGGTCTTGCGCTCGGTGATGTCGGTGCGGATGGCAATGAACTGCCGGGGCGCACCGTCGTCGTCGAGCAGCGGAACAATCGTCGCCTGCACCCAGTAAATGCCACCGCTTTTGGAGCGGTTGCAAAGCTCACCGTGCCAGACCTTGCCAGCCAGAATCGTTTGCCACAGATTGGCAAAAAAGGCCGCAGGTTGAACGCCGGCATTGATCAGCCGGTGGTTGCACCCGAGCAATTCCTCGCGCGCATAGCCACTGATCTGGCAAAACTTGTCGTTGGCGTAGGTGATGTCGCCCACCAGGTCGGTGATGCTGACAATGGCATGCTGGTCCAGCGCAAACTTCTGATTGGCCAGGTCCGACAGGGCCGACTGCAGATCTCGCTGGCTGGCTTCGCGCTGGGCCACCAGATCAGACATCAGCCTGGAGAGCGACTCGAGGCTGTCCTCGCGCAGAGCGGGGGTCTGCGGGTCAAGCTGCTGCATCAGGCCGTTGGCGGTTTCGCGCAACGACTCCATGGCGCGGGTGCGACTGTCAAGCTCAAGGCGCAAACGGTCATTGGCGTGCGACAGCTCCACCGAGCTGAGCTGCAGGCTGCGCGTTTTCAGGTCCAGATCGCGCTCGTTTTGCTCGTAAGACTCATCCACCCTGGCCAGAAAGCTCTCCAGCCCAGCCAAAAAACGGGCTGCGGTCTCGGAAACGCCCGATGTACGTGAGAGCTGTGCCAGCTCCAGCAGCACATCCGGCATGGCCGCATCTTCAACGCCCAACAAGCGTCTGGCCTGGCGACTGAGTAACTTGTGCATGTCGGCTGATGCGCTCAGGAGGCCGCCGGTGTTTCCGTCAGACTGGTGATGGTCATGGTCTGATTGTGCAGCTTGCACGCCAGCGCGCCGGTAAAGGGACTGATCTCGCCATAGGAGTAAAACCCGGCCAGCACAGCGCTCTGGCGAAACACATCGGACACGGCCTCGACCTCTTCCTCCACCCTGCCCCCCATGACCAGTTTGCGCCCGACACAGCTCACCAGCAGCGCCAGGCCCGGTTGCTTGGCCTGCGCTGCCATCAGGGCCGCCTGCGCCGCAGCCTCAGCACCATTGACCAGTGCATCGGTGCTGGCATGCATCAGACGCAGGTAACCCTCTGGGTCAATGTTGCCAGCCAGCGTCAAGCTGCCCTGCGCGTCATCGACGGCCAGAATGGTGCGGATCAGGCCCATCTCGGCATGATCACGCCCGAGCATGGCCAGCGGAAACAGCAGGCCCGAGGCCGGCAAATCACGCGCGTGGTCGCCCAGGTAGCGCTTGTAAACGTCCAGCGCGGGCTCGCCATCCAGCTCAAACAACACATTGTCCTGACAGCGCGTGACCTTGCGCGCTGGACCAAAGGGCTCCCAACCGCCGAACGAGCCATGTGCCACCTGCAGACGCTCACCGTACAGGCCAATACAGGCGATGCGATCCGGGTGCACGCCGGTATCGTCCAGGACAAACGTTTCCTTGAAAGCAGAAGCATCCCCCGCCAGTCCACCGGCGATAAGCACCTGCTCCCCCAGCACCTGCGTCATACCGGCAATCATGGCGCTGCCATTGATATTGACCCCCTGCCCCAGCACCCAGACCAGCCGCAGGCCAATTGCTGGCAACTGCTGTGCCAAACGCTGACCCGCCGCCAGCGAATCAGCCATGTCTGCCAGCGACGTGCTGGCCGCCTGAACGGTGACGCCGTCAAAACGCAGGGCAGTTACTACACAGGTTCCATCACTGACACCCTGGCTGGAAATCTCGCCTGCTGAGGTGCAACCCAGGTGATGCGCCTCAGGACAAGCCTGCGCCAATGCCTCAGCCAGACTGCGTAGCCACTCCTGCGGGCCGAATGCCAGGATCAACTGCGGTTGCGCTTCGCGGAAAACCGCCTGCGCCGATGACAAATCGCTGGCCTGACGCAAAACAGTTTGAAAAACTTGCATGAAAACAATCGGGTAGTGATCCGTTGATGCTAACGGTTTCCGCACATCACCGAAACTACCCCACGGGGCTAGGGTGCATATTGCGCGCGCAACAGACTCTTTTGTACCTTGCCCATCGCGTTGCGGGGTAAATCCGGCACCACAAAACATTGCTTGGGCACCTTGTAATTGGCCAGACTGGCCTTGAGCTGGGCCAGAATCTGCATCGCGTCCAGCACTACACCGGCGCGCGGCACCACCACGGCCACGCCCACCTCGCCAAAGTCAGGGTGCGGCACACCCACGACTGCACTCTCGGCCACGCCGGGCAGGTCATTGATGAAACTTTCCAGTTCGGCCGGATAGACGTTGTAGCCGCCGCTGATGATCAGGTCCTTGCTGCGCCCGACGATGGTCACATAGCCATCGCGAGACTGTTGGCCCACGTCGCCGGTTTTGAAAAACCCATCAGCCGTGAACTCCTGCACGGTTTTTTCGGGCATGCGCCAGTAGCCGGCAAACACGTTCGGGCCTTTGACCTGGATGTCGCCAATCTCACCCGCAGGCACGGTTTGGCCCTGCTCGTTGACCACCCGCAGGTTGACACCTGGCAGCGCCAAACCCACGGTGCCGCCACGGCGCTCGCCCACATAGGGATTGGAGGTGAGCATGATGGTCTCGCTCATGCCGTAGCGCTCCAGAATGGTGTGGCCGGTACGCGCCTGCCAGGCGGTGAAGGTGTCCATCAGCAGCGGTGCAGAGCCTGAAATGAACAGCCGCATGTTCTGGCAGACCCCGGCGGTCAGGCCCGGATCAGCCAGCAGCCGCACATACAGCGTGGGCACGCCCATGAACACGCTGGCTCGCGGCAGGTGTTGAATCACCACTTTTGCATCGAACTTGGCGAGCCAGATCATCTTGCTGCCGTTGATCAGCGCGCCATGGATGGCCACAAACAAGCCGTGCACATGAAAGATCGGCAGCGCGTGGATCAGCACGTCGCCACCCTGCTGAACACTGCGCCAACCCCAATAGTCTTTGAGCACAAGCGCATTGCTGAGCATGTTGCCGTGCGTCAGCATGGCACCCTTGGAGCGGCCGGTGGTGCCGCTGGTGTAGATGATCACGGCGATGTCATCGGCTCGCCGGGTGGCCGGGGAATGCTGGTCCGAAGCCCGCGCCGCACGATGGAGCAGGCTGCCGGTGCGGTCGTCACCCAGCGTGAAAACCCAGGGCGTACCCGCCTGGAACGCGAGCTTGCTGACCCAGCCAAAGTTGGCCGCGCTGCAGACCACCACGGCGGGCTCGGCGTCATTGATGAAATACGCCATTTCGGCGCTTTGGTAGGCCATGTTAAACGGCAAAAACACGTAACCCGCGCGCAAAGTGGCCAGGTAGAGCATCAGCGCTTCCACCGATTTGTCCACCTGCGCGGCGACCCGTGCGCCTGCAGGCAAGTCCAGCGACTGCAAAAAGTTCGCCAGCATGGCGCTACCGCACTCCAGGTCGCGCCAGGTGTAGAACAGGCCGTTGTCGGTTTCAATTGCGGTGCTGTCCAGATCGGCCGGGAAAGCGGCTCGCAGGGCTGTGTACAGGTTGGAGGAGTCGGTCTGCATAGCGTGGCGCGGGGTTAATTCGGTCGATGAGGGAGAAGCCCAAGGTGTGCGATTTTCTGGCCGCCTTCAAAACACCGGCGGGCGTTTTTCCAGAAAGGCGGTGATGCCCTCGCGCTGCTCAGAGCTGTCGGCATACGCATAAGCGTTTGCCATGAGTTGGCGCAACGGGTCATCGGTTGCTTCTGTAATTATAGCTACTTTCCCTTTATCCATAAGGGCTGGCGGCTGATTTAATGCTCGAAGCGTCTGCTTGTTCAGGCGCGCCGCCTGCGGTGCCAGGGTGGTGATGCGCTGCACCGTGGATTGCGCCAGCGTGGGCAAATCCACATCCGCCACCACCCGGCTCAAAAAGCCGCGCTGCAGCATCTCGGGCGCGCTGAACACCGCCGCTTCCAACAGCATCTGGCGAGCGGTGACCAACCCGACCTCACGCCCCACCAGCGCTGCCTCGCGCGGAGCCATGGGGAAACCCAGTCGGGCGATCGGTGCACCAAACTGGGCGGATTCCGCCGCCAGGCGGATGTCGCAGCAGCTGGCAATCTCGACCCCAGCGCCCATGCAGTTGCCCGAAATTTGCGCCACGATGGGCACATCGCAGGCCAGCATCGCGTTCAAAGCACCCCAGACATCCTGTTCATGAAATTCGCGCAGACTGGCCTCGATCAACCTGAAACCGGTGTATTCCGAGATGTCACCCCCGGCACAAAAGTGCGCGCCGTGGCCTGAAATCAGTACACAGCGCACGTCTGTGCTGCGCTGGATGCTCTCAAAAACGCTGCGCAACTCGCGCCACATGCTGCGCGACATGGCGTTGAAGCGCTTCGGGTAAGTCAGCGTGACCTGAGCGACAGCGTTGACTTGGTGGCATTCAATACGTGCGGGCATGGCTAGCAATCAGTGTAGTCAACAGTTTAGATACTACGATTTAAATAGCTACTCGCGCAGGCTCTACCTGGGCTAGAGGCCGATTTTTCTTAAACTTTTGGCGAATTGGCCCGCGCCCACAGCCACAGCCCAATACCGCCCAGAATCATCGGCACACACAGCCATTGACCCATGCTCAAGCCAAAACCCAGCAGACCCAGGAAGGCATCCGGTTCGCGGAAGAACTCTGCGATGAAGCGGAACACGCCATAGCCAAACAAAAATGCCGCCGCCACCTGACCCCTTTGGCGTGGCTTGCGGGCATACAGCCACAGCAGCACAAACAGCAGCACGCCTTCCATCAAGAACTGATAAATCTGCGACGGGTGGCGCGGCAGGTCACCGGCCCCGCGAAACACCATTCCCCAGGGCAAATCCGGGCTGCACACACGGCCCCACAACTCACCGTTGATGAAATTGCCGATGCGCCCCGCAGCCAGACCGGTCGGCACACAAGGTGCAACAAAATCAGCCACCTGCAGCCAAGGGCGCTGGCGACTGTGGGCAAACCAGAGCATCGAGGCGGTCACGCCAAGCAAGCCGCCATGAAAACTCATGCCACCCTGCCACACCGCAAACACCTCCAGCGGATGCGCCGCGTAATAGCCGGGCTTGTAAAACAGACAGTAGCCGATGCGCCCGCCCAGCACGACGCCCATCACGCCCAGAAACAGAATGTCTTCCACATCACGCTTGGTCCAGGCCTGTGCGCCGGTGAGCGAGGCGAACGGCTCGTGCCGTAGCCGCAGGTTGCCCAGCCACATGAACAGGCCAAACGCTGCCAGATAGGTCAGGCCATACCAGTGCACAGCCACCGGCCCGAGTTGCAGGGCGATGGGGTTAATGTCAGGGTGAATCAGCATGGGGGATGATTGTGCAGCAGGCCATGACAGCGATGCCGCAAGGGTTCATTGGGCGACAGGTGCAGTCCACACCAGGTGTCCGCGCCTGTGAGAATACCGCCAAAAAGTTTTTGTCGTATCAGTCTTCCAGCAGCGAAAGATCGCGCACCGCGCCCTTGTCGGCCGACATCACCAGCTTGGCATAGGCCTTGAGAGCAGCTGACACTTTGCGCGGACGCGGTTTGGCAGGTTTCCAGCCCTTGGCATCCTGCTCAGTGCGGCGTTTGGCAAGCTCGTCGTCCGACACCAGCACATTGATGCTGCGGTTGGGGATGTCAATGCGGATGCGGTCGCCATCACGCACCAGCCCGATCGCACCGCCAGCGGCCGCTTCTGGTGAAGCATGGCCGATGGACAGGCCCGAGGTGCCACCCGAAAAACGCCCATCGGTCAACAGCGCGCAGGCTTTGCCCAAGCCTTTTGACTTAATGTAACTGGTGGGGTAGAGCATTTCCTGCATGCCGGGGCCACCTTTGGGGCCTTCGTAACGCACGATCACCACGTCACCCGCCGTGACCTGATCGGCCAGGATGTGTTCCACCGCCTCGTCCTGTGACTCGACCACATGCGCCGGTCCTTCAAACACCAGCAGCGCGTCGTCCACGCCGGCGGTTTTCACGACACAGCCGTTCAGGGCGATGTTGCCGACCAGTACGGCCAAGCCACCCTCTTGCGAAAAAGCGTGTTCGCCCGAACGGATGCAGCCTTCAGCGCGGTCGATATCCAGACTGGGCCAGCGGCTGGCCTGGCTGAACGCCACCTGAGTGGGCACGCCGCCCGGCCCGGCCTGGTAAAAGGTCTTGACCGCGTCGCATGGGGCACGGGCAATGTCCCACTGGTCCAATGCGTCTTTCATGGTTTTGGCATGCACGGTGGGCACGTCGGTGTGCAGTTTGCCAGCGCGGTCCAGTTCACCCAGGATGGCCATGATGCCGCCTGCGCGGTGCACGTCTTCAATGTGGTACTTGTTGGTGTTGGGCGCCACCTTGCACAGTTGCGGCACCGCACGCGACAGGCGGTCGATGTCCTTCATGGTGAAGTCGATCTCAGCTTCCTGCGCAATGGCAAGCAAGTGAAGGATGGTGTTGGTGGACCCGCCCATGGCGATATCCAGCGTGATGGCGTTCTCAAACGCCTTGAAACCCATCGAGCGCGGCAGCACGGAAGCATCGTCCTGCTCGTAATAACGTTGGCACAGTTCCACCACCAGATGACCCGCGCGCTTGAACAGTTGTTCGCGGTCGGCGTGGGTGGCCACCACCGTGCCGTTGCCCGGCAAGGCCAAGCCCAGCGCCTCAGCCAGGCAATTCATGGAATTGGCGGTGAACATGCCCGAGCAAGAGCCACAGGTTGGGCAGGCTGAGCGCTCCACCTCGGCCACGGTTTCGTCGGACACGCTGTCGTCGGCGGCCATCACCATCGCGTCGATCAGGTCGAGCTTCTTGAACTCAATGGTTTGGGTGGCAGGGTTCAGGAGCCTCGTCTTGCCCGCTTCCATCGGGCCGCCTGAGACAAACACCACGGGGATGTTCAGCCGCATGGCGGCCATCAGCATGCCAGGCGTGATCTTGTCGCAGTTGGAGATGCACACCATGGCATCGGCGCAGTGGGCATTGACCATGTACTCCACGCTATCGGCAATGATCTCGCGACTCGGCAGCGAATACAACATACCGTCATGGCCCATGGCAATGCCGTCGTCCACCGCAATGGTGTTGAACTCTTTGGCCACGCCGCCAGCGGCTTCAATCTCACGCGCCACCAGTTGACCCAAATCCTTCAAATGCACATGGCCGGGCACAAACTGGGTGAACGAGTTGACCACGGCGATGATCGGCTTGCTGAAGTCACCGTCTTTCATGCCGGTGGCACGCCACAAGGAGCGTGCGCCCGCCATGTTGCGGCCAGCAGTGGAGGTTTTGGAACGGTATGCGGGCATGATGATTGATCGCCAAAAAAATGTGAACACAGTGAAAAACGCGTTAATGATTATGGCCCACAGGCCACAGTTGACACGTTGGTAGGGCAAACGGACCGTCAGGCGGCATGCACCATTTTTCGGATGCAGGCGCTTCTTGCCAGTGGGTAAAACTCAGCGGCGGTGGCTCTTATGGTAATTGGCATCCAGCGCGGCTTTGGTGCGCGCACGGCGCTCGTCGCGGCGCTTGTCGTCAGCCTCCATGGCTTTTCGCTTGGTGTAACCGGTGGCATCGGCCCAGGCCCACCAGGCCGCGGCCAGCGCAAACGGGGCCAGCACCAGCCACCAGGACAACAGTGCCACCGGGCTCCACTCGACGTATTTCAAAACCAGCAAAATAAGGCCCAAACCTAGCAGGTACATGGCAACCACTCCTTGAGTCAACAATGCGAACCCCGCTAGCGTACACGCAATTCCGCCTTTGGTCGGTCCGAAACGCACCCATACAATGGCCACATGCCTCCCATCGACGTCTTTTTCTGAAGACAACACCATGAGATTCACCTGCATCGCCCTGCCGGGTGCCACCGTGATGAGTGCCCCCGCGCTGGCCGATTTGGCGCTGTCACTCAAGTCAACGTCGCCATCACTTTATTCAACCCCTGCCCATGACACATCCACTCCCTGCCCCACTGCCTGACACCCTGCCCCTGATGGACGATGAACTTGACCTGCTGGCCAGCCTGGTCAAGTTGGAAGGCGCTCGCCTGCTCGAACTGGGCTGCGGCCAGGCGCGACTGGCCCAGGCACTGTTGAGCCGCTTCCCCAACGCCCACGTCACCGCCCTGGAAGTGGATGAACGCCAGCACGCCAAAAATATCCTGACAGCCCAGCCAGGCTTGCACTTTGTCAAGGCTGGCGCACAAGCCGTGCCTTTTGACGATGCCAGCTTTGATGGTGCGCTCATGCTCAAGTCGCTGCACCATGTACCGCTGCCGCTGCTGGCGCAAGCGCTGGGCGAAGTCGCACGCGTCCTGCGCCCAGGCGGCTGGCTGTATGTGTCTGAGCCCGTTTATGCCGGACCATTGAACGAGATCATGCGACTTTTCAATGACGAAGGCGTGGTGCGCGCTGCCGCCCAGCAGGCACTGGATCAGGCTCTTGTGAATGGCATCTGGGAAGCCGCCGGCGAGCATCGATTCGCCATGCCCGTGCATTTCACGGATTTCGACACCTTTGAGAAGCGCATGATGCAGCCCACCTACGCCAATCACCAGATTGACGCGCCGCTGCGCGAAGCCATCCGCCAGCGCTTTGAATCATATACGGGGCCCGATGGTGTTCACCTGACACGGCCCATGCACGTGCGACTGCTGCGCAAGCGGGTTTGAAGCAGTTTCAGCAAGCCCAATGAAAAAACGCCCCGAGGGGCGTTTTTTGCAACGGAGGGATTCGAACCCTCGATGAGGCTCTACACCCCATACTCCCTTAGCAGGAATGGCACTTACATAAGCCTCATGACGTTGAAGTCACCGGCGTAAGCACTTGAATTTGAAGGCAAAAGGAGGTAGCTGCCCCATGGATTGATAGGATGGTTGTTACTACGCACCCAAACCATCATTGCGAAGGCCAGCC
>CAIVHU010000216.1 GCA_903905735.1 uncultured beta proteobacterium | reverse complement strand
GGCAGGGATATTCGTGGCGGATTGGCTCGGCACAGTAGATGTGGGCGCGACCGGCAAAGGCTCCAGCAGGCTGGGTGGCGGGTTTTTGGCCATGGCATCGGCCACTGCAAACTGCGATGGTGTCTTGCACTCATCTGCCATACGGGAACCTGTCTTCTGGTTCATCAGCATCGACTTGTTGGACAACTGCAGCCAGACCGCACCGGCAGTCGGGTCTTCCAGCCGGATGGCTCCAGTGCTGGTCACCGCCGGAGCCATCCTGAATTTGAATTTCTTGATCTGGACATCAAAGTAACCCGGCACACGGGCATCAGCCGCAATATCGACAAACGCCCCCAGCTCGCAAGGGATGTGCCCGACTTCAATGCGCTGTGCAATCGCCAGTTCTTTCGGACTCAATGCGGCGTCGGCAGCACGAATGCCCGCAGCGACCTGGTTCGCCTTCGTTTTAAGTTCGACACGACTTTGTGATGGTGCCTTGATCCTCTTTTTAACCTGAGGTGAGTCGCTCGCGTGCGCGAGTGTGAAAGCCGATGCCAGGACCAGCCAAGCCAGACCATGGAGCGACATGCGCCAAGGCCGTGATTTTTGAGCAGGGTGCGAATTCATGACAAAGTTCTCCTGTAAGTCGTTGAGGCGCGCATTCATGGGGCGAAATAGGCATAGGCAGGGTCCTGTCTGGACAAGCGTGCGGTTTGAAAAGCTTTTTCCAGCACCTGCCAGTAATAGCGGTAGCTGGCGCGGTCATGCAACTTGCCTGCTACAGAAATAGGAGCCCAATCTGCCCCATGGGCTTGGCAAATGATATGGCTGGCCTGCTCAACCTCGCTCTGCGCAGGGGTAAAAGCGGCCAAAATCGGGCGAATCTGGTCGGGGTGGATGCTCCACATGCGCGTGAAACCAAGCTCACGGTTGGCCCTTTGCGCTGCAGCTTGCACCAACTCGGGATGTTTGAATTCGGTCACGACACAATGCGAAGGCACTTTGCCAAAAGCATGGCAAGCCGCACTGATTTCGAGCTTGGCACGAACCACCAGCGGGTGGCTGAATTGACCATGCGCGTTATCCGAACCTTGAACAGCCATCGCAGACGAGGGAATCGCCCCACCATGGGCCGACACAAAATCCATCAAGCCAAAACTCAGCGACTCCACACGCGGGTGCGCGGCAATCGATGCCACCTGCTGAACCGCCAGTGGAGACTCTATGAGCACGTGAATTGGCAACGGCAAGCGACGCCCCGATGAGGCCAGTGCCGCGTCTATCACTTGCGCCGCGCGATCAACGTCGGCCACCGAATCCACCTTGGGTAGCATCAGATGGCTCCAGGCTGCCGCGGCATCGCCAAGGACGATTCGTATGTCTTGCTCGAAAACCGGATGATCCACAGGATGCACCCGTACCGCGACGCGACGCACACTCGCCCGTGCTTCACCATCAGTAGCTGCCAGCGCTTTAAGTACAAGGGCTGAGACCATCAAAGCATGATCTTTTTCGCCACCTACGGGCGCACCATCTTCACAGTCCAGCGTGACATCAAAAACGCATGCGCCGAACTCCTGCATCATCTCCTGCTGCAAGGTCAATGCCTTGACCATACGCGATTCGACGCCGCAATAGTGGTCACACACCGGCAAGGGCGCTGCTGTTGCAGCACCCAGCAGTACGTGGCGAGGGTGGGTCACAGTTTGTTGGAATCTGCGGCCAGGGTTCAGAGCAGGTGCGCCACACCCGCTTGCTCTTCCTGCAGTTCCTTGAGGGTCTTGTTGATGCATTCCTGGCTGAAGGCATCGATGGCCAGGCCTTCAACGATCTTGTATTCGCCGTTGACACAGGTCACCGGGAAACCAAACATCGTGTCTTTGGGAATACCGTACTCGCCATTGGAAGGAATGCCCATCGTCACCCACTTGCCATTAGTGCCCTGGGCCCAGTCGTGCATGTGATCAATCGCGGCGTTGGCAGCCGATGCCGCTGAAGACACGCCACGAGCCGCAATGATGGCTGCACCGCGCTTGCCCACGGTTGGCAGGAAAGTGTTGGCATTCCAGTCCTGATCGTTGATCATGTCCTTGACGCTGTCGCCATTGATGGTTGCAAAACGGTAGTCGGCATACATCGTCGGCGAGTGGTTGCCCCATACGGCCATTTTCTCGATGTCTGCCACGGCCTTGCCGGTTTTGGTGGCCAGTTGGCTCAGAGCGCGGTTGTGGTCCAGACGCAGCATGGCGGTGAAGTTCTTGCGCGGCAGATCAGGGGCGCTCTTCATGGCAATGTAGGCGTTGGTGTTGGCGGGGTTGCCCACCACCAGAACGCGCACGTCACGGCTGGCCACAGCGTTGAGTGCCTTGCCTTGCGCAGTGAAAATTTCAGCATTGACAGCCAGCAATTCGGCGCGTTCCATGCCCGGACCACGCGGACGCGAACCAATCAACAAGGCGTAATCCACATCCTTGAACGCGGTCATCGGGTCGCTGTGGGCTTCCATACCGGCCAGCAGCGGGAAGGCGCAGTCTTGCAGTTCCATCATCACGCCCTGCAGCGCTTGCTGAGCTTTTTCAACCGGCACTTCCAGCAAACTCAAAACAATCGGCTGATCTTTGCCCAGCATCTCGCCTGAGGCGATACGAAACAGAATGGCGTAACCAATTTGGCCGGCAGCACCGGTGACAGCAACGCGAACGGGCTTTTTGCTCATAGTAAAACTCCAGAAATTGAAGAAGGGAATTCAGGGATGTCGGGGCGGCTGATCCATATCAATCATCGCCAAGCCGCACGAGTGTACTCTTGAAAACGACAAATCGTCAACTTGTCTTATATCTTATATAAGATATGATTACCAAAAACGAGAACGACTATCCGGAGACCCATTTCCATGCAATCCCTGCCTGAAATCAGTGAAGAACCTGAATTGACCCAGGAGGCTGAAGCAGTTTCAGTCGCCCCGCTCAGCAACACGCCCGCGTTCAGCCCGCTCTATCAGCAAATCAAGGGGTTGATCCTGGGCAGTTTGCGCTCTGGCGAATGGAAGCCGGGTGAAGCCATCCCGAGTGAGATCGAACTCGCTGCGCGCTTTCGGGTCAGCCAGGGGACCGTGCGCAAAGCCATTGACGAACTGGCCGCCGAGAACCTGCTGCTGCGCCGTCAGGGCAAGGGCACCTTTGTGGCCACCCATGCTGAGCAACAGGTGCAATTCAGGTTTCTGAAACTGGTACCCAACAGTGGCGCGCGCGGCAGCGAAGGGCCCGCCCAGCGCGACATCATGGACTGTCGCCGCGCCAGAGCTAGCAACGATGTCGCCAAAGCGCTGGCGCTGCGCACCGGTGACACTGTGCTACAGGCACGCCGGGTGCTGAGTTTTGGTGGCATCCCCGTCATTCTTGAAGACATCTGGCTCCCTGCCAACCCCTTCAAAGGACTCACTGCAGAGCGACTTGCCAGTTACAAAGGCCCCATGTACGCCTTGTTCGAGACAGAATTCAATGTGCGCATGGTGCGCGCTGAAGAGAAAATCCGTGCCATCGCAGCCACCGAGTCGCACGCTGCGCTGCTGAAAGTGACACTGGGAACACCGCTGCTGAGCGTGGAGCGCATCGCCTACACCTACCAGAGCGAGCCCATGGAATTACGCCGGGGCTACTACCGAACCGACACCCATCACTACCAAAATGACATGAGTTAAACACCACGCTGTAATCCCCACGTCAGACTGCGCCACAAGCACCTCAGAAATCGATTTTTCAGGTCTGTCCAGGCTGTTCTTGACCCCGAATTACCCCTCCGACGCGGCGTATGATGCTGCATTGCAATAAAATTTTTGGCAGTCGGCTGTCGGCCGGTTACCCAAAGTAACTCACCATCTAGAAAGCAAGTCATGTCCGAAACAGCGGCGAACACTTCCAAAAAACGACCCGAATTCCGCAACATTGACGGAGCCAGCCTGATCAGTTACCGCTGGCCACTGGCCTCGCTGGCCTCGGGGATGCACAGGGTCAGCGGAGCCATCATGTTTTTCCTTTTGCCGTTCGTGATCTGGATGTTCGATACGTCCATTTCCTCTGAAATCTCGTTTGCCCGATTCAAGGCAGCCTTTAATGTCGGCATGCTGGGCATTCCCGGCTTTCTTTGGAAACTGGTCGCGCTGGGCCTGATCTGGGCCATCCTGCACCACTTCATTGCCGGCATGCGGCATCTCTGGATGGACACCCATCATCATCATGTGACCAAGGATTTTGGTCGGCAAACTGCCGCACTCGTCCTGGCCTTGACGCTCAGCCTGACGGTTGTGCTCGGTGCCAAGCTGTTTGGCCTTTACTAATTCAGGAGCGATTCATGTCAGTTAATTACGGTTCTCACCGCACGGTCGTTGGCGCACATTACGGCATGCGCGACTGGTTGTCACAACGCGTGACAGCCGTTGTCATGGCAGTCTTCACGGTGCTGGTCATCGGTCAGGTCATTTTCAGCAAGGGTCCGGTGAGTTACGAATTGTGGGCGGGCATTTTTTCTGCCCAGTGGATGAAAACACTGACCTTCGTCGTCTTCATGTCATTGTTCTATCACGTGTGGGTGGGCATGCGCAATATCTTCATGGACTACGTCAAACCCTATTCTGTGCGCTTTGTGATGCACGTGTTTGCCATCGTCTGGCTGACGGGCTGCACAGGTTGGGCCATTCAAGTTCTGTGGCGCCTGTAATTAGCCTCCTTTTTTGAACAGCAGGTAGAGGCATCGGCTGCAGCGACATGCAGCATGAAGCCATCACATCAACAAAACACAAGATCCATCATGACTGCAACTTCCAAACTCACCAAGCGCAAATTTGACGTCGTCATCATCGGCGCTGGCGGCGCTGGCATGAGCGCATCGCTGCAACTGGCCAATGCCGGACTGAACGTCGCGGTGCTCTCAAAAGTATTCCCGACCCGCTCACACACCGTGGCTGCTCAGGGCGGCATCGGTGCCAGTCTGGGCAACATGGCCGAAGACAACTGGCACTACCATTTTTACGACACCATCAAGGGTTCTGACTGGCTGGGTGATCAGGATGCCATCGAGTTCATGTGCCGCGAGGCTCCCATGGTGGTCTATGAACTCGAACACTTCGGCATGCCGTTTGACCGCAACCCTGACGGCACCATTTATCAGCGACCATTTGGTGGTCACTCCAGCAATTACGGCGAAAAACCCGTACAACGTGCCTGCGCCGCTGCCGACCGCACCGGCCACGCCATGCTGCACACTTTGTATCAGCAAAACGTCAAGGCACGCACCAACTTCTTTGTTGAATGGATGGCACTGGACCTGATTCGCGATGCCGAAGGCGATGTGGTCGGGGTCACCGCTCTTGAAATGGAAACCGGTGAAATACACATTTTGCAAGCCAAGAGCGTGATGCTGGCCTCTGGCGGGGCTGGTCGCATCTTTGCTGCTTCAACAAATGCCTTCATCAATACGGGTGATGGCCTCGGCATGGCAGCACGCGCAGGGATTCCCTTGCAGGACATGGAATTCTGGCAATTCCACCCAACCGGCGTGGCTGGTGCGGGTGTGCTGCTGACAGAAGGTTGCCGCGGCGAAGGCGCCATTTTGCGCAATAGCGAAGGTGAGCGCTTCATGGAGCGGTATGCGCCCACAATGAAAGACTTGGCACCGCGCGACTTCGTGTCGCGTTGCATGGACCAGGAGATCAAGGAAGGGCGCGGTTGCGGCCCCAACAAGAGCTACATCAACCTGGACATGACGCACCTGGGTGCAGATACCATCGCCTTGCGACTGCCCAGTGTGCAAGAAATTGGGCACAATTTTGCCAACGTGGACATTACCAAGGAACCTATTCCAGTGATTCCAACCAACCACTACCAGATGGGCGGCATCCCCAGCAGCATCAGTGGTCAGGTGGTTGTTCCTGACAGTGCTGGTGGACAGGCGGTCGTCAACGGACTCTATGCCGTTGGAGAATGCTCGTGTGTCAGCGTTCACGGTGCCAACCGACTCGGTACCAACTCTTTGCTTGACATCGTGGTCTTTGGTCGTGCGGCCGGACTGCACATCATTGACTTCAACAACAAGAACCAGGAGCACAAGCCCCTTCCAGCCAATGCCGCTGATATTTCGCTGGATCGATTAAACCGGTTAAACACGGCAGCTTCAGGTGAGTACGCTCAAGTGGTCGCTGGTGACATACGCGACACCATGCAAGAGCATGCCAGCGTGTTTCGTACCCAATCCAGCATGGACGAAGGCGTGAAAAAGATCTCCCAATTGCGTGAACGCGTCAACAACATCAAGTTGACCGATAAATCACAAATTTTCAATACTGAGCGCATCGAGGCGCTTGAAGTGGAAAACATGATCGAGGTCGCACAGTCCACCATGGTTTCTGCGGCTGCACGTCACGAATGCCGGGGCGCGCACAGCGTCATGGATTACGACCGCCCTGCAGATGACCCAACGTGCCCGCTGGGGCGTGACGATACCAACTGGCTCAAGCACACCTTGTGGGACAGCGCCACCAACAGTCTCAGCTACAAGCCTGTCAACCTCAAGCCTTTGACCGTTGCCTCTGTGCCACCAAAAATCCGTACCTTCTGATATTGCGGGACGACCTCCTGGCTCCGCTCCCCATTGTTTATGAAAGCAAATCATGGCTAAACGTACCATCCAAATTTATCGCTACAACCCGGATACCGACAGCAAACCCTATATGCAGACCCTGGAGGTCGAACTCGATGGCAATGAACGGATGCTGCTTGATGTTCTGGTCAAACTCAAAGCCCTGGATCCGACGATTTCATATCGACGTTCCTGCCGCGAAGGTATTTGTGGCTCTGACGCGATGAACATCAATGGGAAAAATGGCCTGGCCTGCCTGATCAACATGCGCACCCTTCCCGACACCATTGTGCTCAAGCCACTGCCCGGCCTGCCGGTTGTGCGTGATTTGATTGTGGATATGACGCTGTTTTTCCAGCAATACCATTCCATCAAGCCTTACCTGATCAACGACAGCCGTCCGCCTGAAAAAGAGCGCCTGCAAAGCCCCGAAGAGCGTGAAGTGCTCAACGGCCTTTACGAGTGCATCCTGTGCGCCAGCTGTTCCACCAGCTGCCCGGTGTTCTGGTGGAATCCGGACAAGTTTGTGGGTCCGGCCGGCTTGCTGCAGGCCTACCGTTTCATTGCTGACAGCCGAGACCAAGGCACCGGGGAGAGGCTGGATAACCTTGAAGACCCGTACCGCCTGTTCCGTTGCACCACCATCATGAATTGCGTTGACGTTTGCCCCAAAGGCCTGAACCCCACCGCCGCGATTGGCAAGATCAAGGAACTCATGGTGCGTCGCGCCATCTGACCACGCCCATCCATGGAAAACCTTGCGGCAACCTTGCCGGATGATCTGATTGACGAGAGAGCACTTAGTAAGCTCAAGTGGCGTTGCCGCCGCGGATTGCTGGAAAACGATCTTTTCGTGGATCGTTTCTTCAAACAGTTTGAATCCACGCTCACTGTCAAGCAGGCGCAAGGTCTGATGGCTCTAATGGACTTGACTGACAACGATCTGCTTGATTTGCACCTTGGCCGTAAGACCCTGGCTCAGGTGCAGGCTGACCTGGATCGTGACCATGTTTCCGAAGTGTTGAATATGTTGAGAGCAAACCCGAAAGGCCAAAATGAAGCTAGCTGAAAACAAAGCCACCCTGTCGTTTTCCAACGGCAGCCCCAGCGTTGAATTGCCTGTGTACCAAGGCAGCGTCGGGCCGGATGTCGTTGACATTCGCAAGCTCTACGCTCAAACAGGCATGTTCACTTATGACCCCGGTTTTCTGTCCACGGCGTCCTGCCAGTCGGCTATCACCTACATTGATGGTGACAAGGGTGAATTGCTATACCGCGGCTACCCGATTGAACAGTTGGCCACGCAGTGTGACTATCTGGATACCTGCTATTTGCTGCTGAAGGGTGAACTGCCCAAGCAAAGCGAGCGCAGTGACTTCCACAAGCTGATCTTGAACCACACCATGGTCAACGAGCAGATGCAATTTTTCCTGCGCGGTTTCCGTCGCGACGCGCACCCGATGGCCGTGTTGACGGGTTTGGTTGGTGCCTTGTCGGCCTTCTACCATGACAGCACCGACATCAACAACCCCGAGCATCGCCACGTTGCTGCGATTCGGTTGATTGCCAAAATGCCGACGCTGGTGGCCATGGCTTATAAATACGGTGTGGGTCAGCCATATATGTACCCGCGCAACGAACTCAGCTACGCAGGCAACTTCCTGCGCATGATGTTTGGTACGCCTTGCGAAGAGTACAAAGTGAACCCGGTGCTGGAACGTGCGCTGGATCGCATCTTCATCCTGCATGCGGATCACGAGCAGAACGCCTCTACCTCCACGGTCCGTCTGTGCGGTTCGTCGGGCACCAACCCGTTTGCAGCCATTGCAGCCGGTGTCGCGTGCCTGTGGGGACCGGCGCACGGTGGTGCCAACGAAGCCTGCCTGAACATGCTCGAAGACATCCAGCGTCAGGGCGGTGTGGCCAAGGTCGGCCACTTCATGGAGCAGGTCAAGGACAAAAACTCCGGCGTCAAGCTGATGGGTTTTGGTCACCGCGTGTACAAAAACTACGACCCGCGCGCCAAGCTCATGCAGGAAACCTGCAACGAGGTGCTGGCTGAACTCGGTCTGGAAAACGATCCCCTGTTCAAACTGGCCAAAGAGCTGGAAAAGATCGCTCTGGAAGACGACTACTTCGTACAACGCAAGCTGTACCCGAACGTTGATTTCTACTCCGGCATCGTGCAGCGCGCCATTGGCATTCCGGTCAATTTGTTCACCGGGGTGTTTGCCCTGGCCCGCACCGTCGGCTGGATTGCGCAACTCAACGAAATGATCAGCGACCCTGAGTACAAGATTGGTCGACCGCGTCAACTGTTCACCGGTTACGTGAGCCGCAACGTCAAGCCAGTTTCAGAGCGCTGAATTTTTCTCCTGTTCAAGCCCGCCGGCGGGAAGCACCGGCGGGCTTTTTCATGGGACTTGCCAATACAGCGTGCCGTTTAAAATGACTCGATCAAACACCACCCACTTCACCCACATGGCATCCACATCGCACGCCCGCACCCTGTATGACAAACTCTGGGACGAGCATGTCGTCCACACCGAAGAAGACGGCACAGCGCTGCTCTACATTGACCGGCATCTGGTGCATGAAGTCACCAGCCCGCAGGCGTTTGAAGGGCTGCGTCAAGCTCACCGCCCGCTGTGGCGGGTGAGTTCAATTGTCGCCACCGCCGACCACAACACGCCAACCAATGGCTGGGAACGCGGTTACGACGGCATCACCGACCCCACCAGCAAAGAACAGGTGTTGACGCTGGATGCCAACATCAAGTCTTACGGTGCGGCAGCCTACTTTCCGTTTCTGTCCAAGCGCCAGGGCATTGTTCATGTGATTGGCCCCGAAAGTGGTGCCACCCTGCCCGGCATGACGGTGGTGTGTGGTGATTCCCACACCTCTACCCACGGCGCGTTTGGCGCGCTGGCACATGGCATTGGCACCAGCGAGGTAGAGCACGTCATGGCCACTCAGACGCTGCTGGCCAAAAAAGCCAAAAACATGCTGGTCAAGGTGGAGGGCACCCTGCCGCGCGGCTGTGGCGGCAAAGACATTGTGCTGGCCGTGATCGGCAAAATCGGCACCGCAGGTGGCACTGGTTACACCATTGAATTTGGCGGCTCGGCCATCCGGTCGCTCAGCATGGAAGGCCGGATGACGGTGTGCAACATGGCCATAGAGGCCGGTGCCCGCGCCGGGCTGGTGGCAGTGGATGACAAAACCATCCAGTACATCAAAGGTCGTCCGCTGGCTCCTGGAGCCCATGCGGCCAGTGAAATAGCTGCTGCCGTGGAGTGGGACCAAGCGGTGGCGTACTGGAAAACCTTGCATTCTGACCCTGACGCACACTTTGACACCACGATTGACCTCGATGCGTCCACCCTGGTGCCCCAGGTGACCTGGGGCACCTCGCCCGAAATGGTGCTGGGCATCAATGACCGGGTGCCTGACCCGGACAAGGAAAAAGATGCCAACAAGCGCGGTGCTATTGAGCGCGCGCTGGCTTACATGGCGCTGGAGCCGGGCAAGGCGCTCGATGATCTGTATGTCGATAAGGTGTTCATCGGCTCCTGCACCAACAGCCGCATTGAAGACATGCGCGAGGCGGCGGCCGTAGTCAAGACACTAGGACGAAAAGTGGCTGCGAACATCCGCCTGGCGCTGGTGGTGCCCGGCTCAGGCCTGGTCAAGGAACAGGCCGAGCGCGAAGGCCTGCACGAGATTTTCAAGGCGGCCGGCTTTGACTGGCGCGAGCCGGGCTGTTCCATGTGCCTGGCGATGAATGCCGACCGGCTGGAGCCTGGTGAACGCTGCGCCTCCACCAGCAACCGCAATTTTGAAGGCCGCCAGGGCGCGGGAGGTCGCACCCATCTGGTCAGCCCGGCGATGGCCGCTGCCGCAGCGATTCACGGCCATTTTGTCGATGTCAGAAAATTTGTCTAACGCTTTGCACAAGGATTGCGTCATGAAAAGCCTCACTTTCGCCTTGCTGATCGCCGGTCTTTTGAGTCTGACAGGTTGCAACACCGTCAAAGGCATGGGCCAGGACATTCAAAAAGCAGGCTCCGCCATCGAAGGCGCCGCCAATAAATAACCCGTCATGCAAAAATTCACTTTACTCAAGGGCCTGGTGGCCCCAATGGACCGGGAAAACGTTGATACCGATGCCATCATCCCCAAGCAGTTTCTCAAATCTATCCGCAAGACCGGTTTTGGTCAGAACCTGTTTGACGAATGGCGCTACCTCGATGCCGGTTATCCAGGTCAGGACCCGGCCAGGCGCCGCCCCAACCCCGACTTTGTGCTGAACCAGCCGCGCTACCAGGGGGCCTCCATCCTGTTGGCGCGCAAGAACTTTGGCTGCGGCTCATCACGCGAGCACGCCCCCTGGGCGCTGGATCAATATGGCTTTCGGGCCATCATCGCACCCAGCTACGCCGACATTTTCTTCAACAACAGCTTCAAGAACGGCTTGTTGCCCATCGTCTTGAGTGAAGCGCAGGTCGGACAGTTGTTTGATGAGGTTTCGGCCTTCCCGGGCTACACGCTCACGGTTGATCTAGAACGCCAGGTGGTGGTCAAACCCGGCGGTGAGGAGTTGCCTTTTGACGTGCAAGCGTTTCGCAAGTATTGCCTGCTCAATGGTTTTGACGACATCGGTTTGACGCTACGCCACGCCGACAAGATCAAAGCTTTTGAAGCCGAACGTTTGACACAAAAACCGTGGCTAGCCCATACGATGCTTGGGTAACCAGCTACTATTTTTATAACATCCAGATACATCATGAAAATTGCAGTCTTGCCAGGTGATGGCATTGGTCCGGAAATTGTGGTGGAAGCCGTCAAGGTGTTGCGTGCACTTGGCCTGTCCCTTGAGCTGGAAACCGCTCCGGTTGGGGGCGCAGCCTACGCAGCACTCGGCCACCCCCTGCCCGCCTCAACCCTCAAACTGGCGCAGGATGCCGATGCCATCCTGTTCGGTGCTGTCGGCGACTGGAAATATGACACGCTGGACCGGCACCTTCGCCCGGAGCAGGCCATTTTGGGCCTGCGCAAAAACCTGGGTTTGTTCGCCAACTTCCGTCCTGCGATCTGCTACCCGGAGCTGGTCAATGCCTCCAGCCTGAAGCCTGAGCTGGTGTCGGGGCTGGACATCCTGATCATTCGCGAGCTTACCGGTGACATTTATTTTGGCCAGCCTCGCGGCCGGCGCATCGCCACCGACGGTAACTTCCCAGATGCCGAAGAAGCCTTTGACACCATGCGCTATAGCCGCCCGGAAATCGAACGCATTGCCCATGTGGCCTTCCAGGCGGCGCGCAAGCGCAGCAAACGCGTCACCAGTGTCGATAAATCCAACGTGCTGGAAACCTTCCAGTTCTGGAAAGACGTGGTCATTGAGGTCAGCGAGCAATACCCGGATGTGGCGCTGGATCACATGTATGTCGATAACGCCGCCATGCAGCTGGTCAAGGCCCCGAAAAAGTTTGATGTGATCGTCACCGGCAACATGTTTGGCGACATCCTCTCGGACGAAGCCTCCATGCTCACCGGCTCGATTGGCATGTTGCCCTCGGCCAGCCTGGATGCCAACAGCAAGGGCCTGTACGAGCCCAGCCACGGCAGCGCGCCTGACATTGCCGGCCAGGGCATCGCCAACCCGCTCGCCACCATTTTGAGCGCGGCCATGATGCTGCGCTTCAGCCTGAACCAGGAAGAAGCGGCCCAACGCATTGAAAATGCCGTGAAAAGCGTGTTGGCGCAAGGCCTGCGCACGGCTGACATTTACAGCGAAGGCACCACGCGTGTCTCCACCATCGAGATGGGCAATGCCGTGGTGAAGGCTTTGCGCTAAGCCAGCGTCAACCTTCTGATGTCACCAACGACAGACACAACTTTAGACAATCTCAAGGGGTAATGACATGAAAGTGGGCAATTTGGTAGGACTGGTGGGCTGGCGTGGCATGGTCGGCTCGGTGCTGATCGACCGCATGCAAGCCGAAGGTGACTTTGACTTGATCGAGCCAGTGTTTTTCTCCACCTCCAACGCCGGTGGCCAGGCCCCGGCCATTGCCAAGAACGAAACCGTGTTAAAGGATGCCTTCAATATCGAGGCTTTGAAACGCTGCGACATCATCATCAGTGCCCAGGGCGGCGACTACACCACCGCCGTGTTCCCCAAGCTGCGCGCCGCAGGTTGGGCTGGTCACTGGATTGACGCGGCATCCACCCTTCGCATGGAAAAAAATGCGGTGATCATTCTGGACCCGGTCAATATGCCGGTCATACAGAATGCATTGAGCCAGGGTGGCAAAAACTGGGTGGGCGGTAACTGCACCGTGAGCTGCATGTTGATGGGCGTGGGGGCACTTTACAAGGCCGGTCTGGTCGAATGGATGAGCACCCAAACCTATCAGGCTGCCAGCGGCGGCGGTGCCCAGCACATGCGCGAGTTGCTGACCCAATACGGCACGCTCAACGCCGAGGTCAAGGCCCTGCTGGACGACCCCAAGAGCGCCATTCTGGAAATCGACCGTCTGGTGATCGCCAAACAGCGCATCCTGAGTGCTGCCGAGACAGCCAACTTTGGCGTGCCACTGGGTGGCTCGCTTATCCCCTGGATCGACAAGGATTTGGGCAATGGTCAGTCCAAGGAAGAATGGAAAGGCATGGCCGAGACCAACAAAATCATGGGCATGGGCGAAGGTTTTGGCTCGGCACCCGTTCCGGTGGACGGCTTTTGCGTGCGCGTGGGGGCCATGCGCTGCCACAGCCAGGCACTGACCTTCAAGCTGAAAAAGGATGTGCCCTGCGCTGATATTGAAGCCATGATTGCCGCCGACAACCCCTGGGTCAAAATCGTGCCCAACACCCGCGAAGCCACCATCAAAGACTTGACACCCGTGGCCGTCACCGGCACCATGACCATCCCCGTGGGGCGCATCCGCAAGCTGGCCATGGGGCCGGAGTATGTGGGTGCTTTCACGGTGGGTGACCAGTTATTGTGGGGCGCTGCCGAACCTCTGCGGCGCATGCTGCGAATTTTGTTGCAAGCTTGAGCCGTCTGGATTGGTTTTGACGGTCAAACACACACCAACGGGTTAAGTGCGGGGCCGTTGCCACTCTACAACATAGAATCGCGCTCTCGGTGCTCTAAATGCGCGGCCAACATGTTCAGAAGCTGACTTAACTTGTCAGGCTAACATATTGATGCTATGGTGCTTTTTATTGTTTCGAGTCCCAGGGCAAGGTGCCCGCAACAGACCATGCGCGGCTGGCTGTCAAACCGGAGAGCACAAATTGATTGCGAAGTCTCATCACTATCAACTGACCGCGCTGGCAGTCGCTACGCTGCTATGCGTGTGGGTGCCGCCGGCGGCTGCTTTATCCCTGGGCCGCATCACTGTCCAGTCGGCCCTGGGCGAACCGCTCAAGGCCGAGGTTGACATCCTCGACATCAATGCCGATGAAGCCGCCAGTCTGGTCACCAAAGTCGCACCCCCCGGAGCCTTTCA
The DNA here is from genome assembly GCA_903905735.1 of uncultured beta proteobacterium. GTDB lineage: Bacteria > Pseudomonadota > Gammaproteobacteria > Burkholderiales > Burkholderiaceae_C > Rhodoferax. The sequence goes on along the minus strand of CAIVHU010000216.1, from coordinate 51,501 downwards.
AGCCGCAGGACTAGACTACAACCCGGCTTTGAGCAGCCTGAAGGCCACGCTGCAACGTCGCCCCGATGGACGCGCTTATCTCAGGCTTAGCAGCGATCGCGCTGTCAGTGAGCCCTTCGTTGACATGATTTTGGAGGCTAGCTGGAATACCGGGCGGATCGTGCGCGACTACACCATGCTGTTTGATCCGCCAAGCCTGCGCAACCAGACTGCCGGTGCGCCGGTCAGCACACAGTTGCCCGCACCGGCACCCGAGCGCGCGGCCCCCCCGCCCAGGACTGCACCCGCCGTGGCGCAAACTGAGCCACTGCCTGCCCCCCGACCTCCCATCGCCAAGCGTGAGCCAGCCCCCGCCAAACCAGCAGTTACAGCTACAAAGCCTGTAGCAGTCGCCACCCGCCCGGCACCTGCAGCACAGCCCGCACCCAAGCCCGTAGCCGTTGACCAAACTGTCAAGGTGAAGCCAGGTGACACCGCTGGCCAGATAGCCCTTGCTCACAAGGGCACCAGCGTATCGCTGGACCAGATGCTGGTGGCCTTGCTGCGCGCCAACCCGGATGCCTTCATGCAGGACAACGTCAACCGCCTCAAGGCCGGTGCCATTGTCAACATCCCGAGCCAGGACCAGGCCAGCGCGATCGCGCCGGTTGAAGCGACACAACTCATCACAGCCCAAAGCCAGGACTTCAACGATTACCGCCGCAAATTCGCCAGCAATGTCCCCAGCGCCAAGGTGGCGCCTGCCACCCGCGATGTCAGTGGCAAGGTACAAGCCACCGTTGAAGACAAAAAACCCGCTGCCGCCACCGCTGACAAGTTGACCCTTTCCAAGGGCACGGTCCAGGGCAAATCAAGTGAAGAGGAAATGGCCAAGACGCGCAACGCCGAGACGGATGCCAGCCGCACTGCAGAAATCGCCAAAAACATCAAGGAACTGGACCAACTCGCCACAGCAGCCAGCGCACCCAGCCCAGCTGCCAGTGCACCGGTGACAACACCCGCCCCGGAGCCGCAGGTCGCAGCCAAAGCCTCTGAGCCCGCATCTGCATTGCAGGCAACCCCTGCGTCTGCGCCCAAAAAGCCGGCACCACCGCCGGTGGTGCCTGAGCCCACTGCAGAGCCCAGTTTCATCGACGACCTCATGGACAACCCAATGCTCCCGGCCGGTGCGGCCGCGCTGCTTGCCCTGCTGGCAGGGCTGGGCGTGTACAAAGTCAGGCAACGTAAAAAAGCTGAGCAGCTTGACAGCACCTTTGCCAACAGCGACCTAGCTTTTTCAGGTGCCAGTGGCGGCCAGAATGTCGATACCGGTGACAACCTGACCACCGGCTCTTCCATGGTCTATTCACCCAGCCAGCTCGATGCGGTGGATGATGTGGACCCGGTGGCTGAGGCAGATGTCTATCTGGCTTATGGCCGTGATCTGCAAGCCGAAGAAATCTTGAAGGATGCCCTGCGCACCAACCCGCATCGCGTCGCCATTCACCAGAAATTGCTGGACATCTATGCCAAGCGCAACGATGTCAAGGCGTTTGAGTCCATCGCGGCCCTGGCCTTCAACCTGACCGACGGCACCGGCAAGGAGTGGGAGCATATTTGCGAAAAAGGTCTGACCATCGACCCTGACAACGCACTGTATCTGCCAGGCGGCCAACCGCTGCCCTCGCAGTTACCCGAGTTTGACAAGACCGAACCCGCCTTCGCGCCGTCTGCCAATGCCAAATTGCCCGCCAACGAAGACGAAGAACCCGACCTGGAGCATATTGCCACCGGCCCTGGCGAACTGGATCTGGACCTGGACTTCTCCCTCGACGACGCCGCACCTGGGTCAACACCCGAGCCAGTGGCCACAGCCGCATCGCCGCACAGCGATGCCGTGCCCACCGCTTTTTCGGGTCTGGGCGCGTTTGAAGCCACCGCCTTGCCAACCCTGACAGCTGAATTCCCGTCGACGCACCAAGACCCGTTGACAGCGCCAGCTGAAGAGCCCGATGGCCCCACGACGGTAGGCGGCGAGCTGGGTGACAAAATGGACTTCACCATGCCTGCCCCGGAGCTTGAGATGGCCCCCACCAGTGACGAGGCCACTGCTGCGGCCACGACCCCCGACAACGAGCTGATGTCGTTTGATCTGGGATCGCTGTCGCTGGATCTGGGCGAAGACAACGCCACCATGCCCGGCACCTTTGATGAGGAAGCCATGGACCCGCTGGAAACCAAACTGGCGCTGGCCGACGAATTTCGCGCCATTGGTGACGACGACGGCGCGCGCGCGCTGATCGAAGAAGTCATCGCCGAAGCGGCGGGCGACTTGCGGGCCAAAGCGCAAAGCGCCCTCAACAAGCTTTGAGTTTGCGCGCTACCCCTGCTGACCTGTTGACGGTATCGACACCGTGAGGCTGGCGCTAGGCATCAGCTACAACGGGCTCGCCTACCAAGGCTGGCAAAGCCAGTCATCCGGCCAAACGGTTCAGGACAAGCTGGAAGCTGCTTTAAGCGAATTCACCGGACAAAAGGTCTCCACCTTGTGCGCCGGGCGCACCGATGCCGGGGTGCACGGCCTGATGCAGGTGATCCACTTTGACACGCCGATTGATCGCCCTGAATCGGCCTGGGTGCGTGGCCCCAATGCCCTGCTGTCGCACGACATCGCCGTGCAGTGGGCCAGAATAATGCCGCCGGAGTTTCACTGCCGTGCCAGCGCAACCTCCCGGCGCTATGCCTATGTGCTGCTGGACTCGCCGGTGCGCCCGAGCATCGACACCGGGCGCGTCGGCTGGGTCTATAAGCCTTTGAACCTGGAACGTATGCAAGAATCCGCGACCCACCTGCAAGGCGAACACGATTTCAGCTCATTTCGCGCCAGTGCCTGCCAGGCCTTGTCGCCCGTCAAACACCTGAGGCGCATCGACATCACCCGCCGAGGTGCCTACTGGCGTTTTGAATTTGAGGCCAACGCCTTTTTGCACCACATGATCCGCAACCTGATGGGTTGCCTGGTCATGGTGGGCGATGGCCGCAAGGAGCCTGACTGGGTGCTGGAGGTGCTGGCCGCGCGCGACCGCGATGCCGCTGCGCCCACCTTTTCGCCCTATGGCCTGTATTTTGTCGGCCCGCGCTACGATGCGCGCTGGGGCCTGCCCGAGCATCCGACGCTGCTTGACGGCCTGCCTGGAGCCTATTGATGACCACCACCTCACCTGCAGCACCGTCGCTTTCAGCGCAGCCTGCCAGCCGAACCCGCATCAAGATGTGTGGCTTCACCCGCGAGCAGGACGTGGATGCCGCCGTCAACGCCGGTGCGGATGCCATCGGTTTTGTGATGTACGCCAAAAGCCCGCGTTTTGTCTCGCCCGAACGTGCCGCCGAACTGGCCCGGCGCTTGCCGCCCTTCGTCACACCAGTGCTGCTGTTCGTCAACGAAGTGACTACAAAAATAAGAGCTGCCTGCGCAGAGGTGGCAGGGGCTGGCATCCAATTTCATGGTGATGAATCGCCACAAGACTGCTGGGCAGCCAGCGAGCAAGGCCAGCGTTTATACCTGCGCGCCGCGCGTATTCCACTGGGTCAAGCGGGTGTGAGCTTTGATCTTTTAAAATTCGCGCAAGATTATTCACAGGCTCAGGCCATTTTGCTGGACGCGCACATTGACGGGTTCGGCGGTGGTGGGCAAACATTCAATTGGTCACTGCTTCCTCCAAACGTCAACGCTCACCTCGTCTTGAGTGGTGGGCTGACCGCTGCCAACGTGATCGACGGCATCACACAAGTGCGGCCACGTTGTAAAACGCTGGCGGTGGATGTCAGCTCGGGCATCGAGGTGCCAGAGCACAAAGGCATCAAAGACCCCTCTCGAATGCGCGAGTTTGTCGCGGCAGTCCGCCAGGCAGACCAACTTTTATATAACAAATAGGCTTCCAGCCCTTATGTAATAAGCGCTGATAGCTATCAAATCCATACCCTCATGTTTGACTATCACCAACCCGACCCGCGTGGCCACTTTGGCACCTACGGCGGCAGTTTCATCTCCGAGACGCTGACACACGCGGTCAACCAGCTCAAAGACGCTTACGCCAAATACCAGTTTGATCCGGCTTTTATTGCCGAGTTTGAGTCCGAACTGGCGCATTTTGTGGGCCGCCCCTCGCCCGTCTATCACGCTGCGCGCATGAGCCGCGAAATGGGCGGCGCACAAATCTTCCTCAAACGTGAAGACCTGAACCACACCGGCGCGCACAAGATCAACAACACCATCGGCCAGGCCATGTTGGCCAAACGCATGGGCAAACCACGCGTGATTGCCGAAACCGGTGCCGGCCAACACGGCGTGGCCACCGCAACCATCTGCGCGCGTTACGGGCTGGAATGCGTCGTTTACATGGGCAGCGAAGACGTCAAGCGCCAAAGCCCCAACGTCTATCGCATGAAGCTGCTGGGAGCCACCGTGGTGCCGGTCGAATCCGGCAGCAAAACACTCAAAGACGCTTTGAATGAGGCCATGCGTGACTGGGTGGCCAATGTCGATAACACCTTCTACATCATCGGCACCGTGGCCGGGCCACACCCGTACCCGATGATGGTGCGCGATTTCCAGAGCGTGATCGGCCAGGAATGTCTGGTGCAGATGCCCGAGATGCTGCAGGCTGCGGGCTGCAGCAGCGCCCAGCCGGACGTGGTGGTGGCCTGCGTGGGCGGTGGGTCGAATGCCATGGGCATTTTTTACCCGTACATTGAGTTTGAAACGACCCGCCTGATCGGTGTGGAAGCGGCTGGTGCCGGCATGGACAGCGGCAAACATTCCGCCAGCATCCAGCGCGGCAGCCCCGGCGTGTTGCACGGCAACCGCACCTATGTTCTACAGGACGACAATGGCCAAGTCACCGAAACGCACAGCATCAGCGCCGGGCTGGACTACCCCGGTGTCGGCCCCGAACACGCGTTTTTGAACGACATTGGCCGCGCCGAATACGTCGGCATCACCGACAAAGAGGCGCTGGAAGCCTTCCACTACCTGTGCCGCACTGAAGGCATCATCCCGGCGCTGGAATCGAGCCACGCCGTGGCCTACGCCATGAAACTCGCCAAAACCATGCGGCCTGACGAATCGATTCTGGTGAACCTTTCCGGCCGCGGCGACAAAGACATCGGCACCGTGGCAGATTTGTCAGGGGCCGACTTTTTCTGCCGACCCAGTTGCGAAGGCCAATCCGTCAAAGGAGGCTCAAAACAGCCTTTAGCCCTTATCCAGATTATGGAAAGCACTATAACTACAGGAGCATCCCAATGAGCCGGATCGTCGCCACTTTTACCCAACTGCAGGCGCAAGGCCGCAAGGCGCTGATCCCGTTTGTCACCGCCGGTTTTCCGTATGCCGATGTCACCCCCGAGCTGATGCACGCCTTGGTGGCGGGCGGTGCGGATGTGATCGAACTCGGCGTGCCGTTTTCCGACCCCAGCGCCGACGGCCCGGTGATCCAGAAGGCCGGTGACAAGGCCTTGGCGTTTGGCATTGGTCTGGCCCAGGTGCTCGACATGGTGCGGGTGTTCCGCGCCAAGGACGAAACAACACCCGTCGTTTTGATGGGTTACGCCAACCCGGTGGAGCGTTACAACCAGAAACACGCCAGCGGCGCCAATTACAGTGCCTTTGTGCAGGATGCCTCAGCGGCCGGGGTGGATGGCGTGTTGATCGTCGACTACCCGCCCGAAGAGTGCGAAGAGTTCGCCGCCGAGCTCAAGGCCCACGACATGGACCTGATCTTTTTGCTCGCCCCCACATCAACCGATGAGCGCATGGCGCAGGTGGCGCGCATCGCCAGCGGCTACGTGTATTACGTGTCGCTCAAAGGCGTGACCGGCTCGGGCGCGCTCGACACCAACGCTGTCAAGGCCATGCTGCCGCGCATCCGCGCGTTTGTGAGTGTGCCGGTGGGTGTGGGATTTGGCATCCGCGACGCAGCCACGGCGCGCGCTGTGGGCGAGGCGGCTGACGCGGTGGTGATTGGCAGCAAGATCATTCAGTTGATTGACGGCCAGCCACGTGACCAGGTGGCCAGCACCGCGCAAACCTTTTTGCGCGGCATTCGCAGTGCGTTGGATTCATAATCCGCCCTTGACACTTTTAACGGACACCCAGGCCGCCCGCGCGGCAGGACCCCGTCCCCGTTTCCAGAAGGAAAAAGCATGAGTTGGCTCGAAAAACTGCTTCCCCCCAAAATCCAGCACACCGACCCCAAAGACCGGCGCGCCGTGCCCGAGGGCGTGTGGATCAAATGCCCCGCTTGCGACAGCGTGCTGTACAAGACCGATCTGGAGCAAAACCAGAACGTTTGTCCCACCTGCGGCCACCACCACCGCATTGGCGCGCGGGCACGGCTGAACCTGTTTCTGGACAACGAGGGCCGCTACGAGATTGGCCAGGAAGTGCTGCCGGTGGACGCGCTCAAGTTCAAGGACAGCCGCAAATACCCCGAGCGCCTCAAAGAAGCGATGGAAAACACCGGCGAGACCGATGCGCTGATCGTGATGGGCGGCAATGTCATGGGCATTGGTCTGGTAGCCGCCTGCTTTGAGTTCGAATTCATGGGTGGCAGCATGGGCAGCGTGGTGGGCGAGCGTTTTGCGCGTGGCGTACAGACGGCGATTGACCAGAAGGTGCCGTTTGTGTGCTTTACCGCCACCGGTGGCGCGCGCATGCAGGAGGGCCTTCTCTCACTCATGCAGATGGCCAAGACCAATGCCTCACTCACCCATCTGGCCAAAAAAGGCCTGCCTTTCATCAGTGTGCTGACCGACCCGACCATGGGTGGCGTCAGTGCCGGATTTGCTTTTCTGGGCGACGTGGTGATTGCCGAGCCCAAGGCGCTGATCGGCTTTGCCGGCCCGCGCGTGATTGAATCGACCGTGCGCGTGAAGCTGCCCGAAGGCTTTCAACGCGCCGAATTTTTGCAGACCAAGGGCGCGGTGGACCTGATCTGTGACCGCCGCGAACTGCGCAAGACCATCGCCAACACCCTGGCCATGCTGACGCGCCAGAGTGCGGACGCGGTAAGTTGATCAGTTGGGGACAGAGCAAAGTTCACTGCGTGTAACTCTTGGTCTGTCCCACAAAGTTTTAGAAAGCCAGCAGCGCCGCCGCCTGCAGATTGCCCAGCACAATGGCGGCGATTTGCAGGATGACCAGCAACACCAGCGGCGACAGGTCAATGCCGCCAATCAGCGGCAGCACGCGTCGAATCGGCATCAACAAGGGTGCCACCAGCCGCTCCATCACATCAGCGATGACCGACTGTGTGGACACCCACGACAAGACGGCATAGATGATGACGGCGGCCGTCATGCCCGAAATCGCCATGCGCAGCAGGCCAAACACCGCCAGGATCGGTACTGAAAAGAACCCGCCTGCCGCCCCGACCAGCAGCCACAACAGGCCAAACTCGGCAAACTGCAGCAACAAGGCCGCCACCAGGCTGGAGGTATCCAGCGCACCAATGGCCGGAATCACTTTGCGCAGCGGCAGCACAATCCAGTCGGTCAACGCAAACACAAAGCGCCCTAGCGGATTGCCGGATCGCACTGACATCGGTATGCGCATGTACTGCATGTACAGGCGCAGCAGGCAGGCGCCGCTCAGGAAGCCGACCACCACTTCAAGCAGTAGGGAAACGATTTGGTACAACATGGTGTGAAAAACGGATACAGAAAAAGTGCGTTCGATCATAGCGAGGGCGAGGCACTTTAAAATAAGCAGCTTTGCGTAGTCTCCAACCCGCGTGCGGGCTTTGCCCCAAGGCTGCCGCGCCACTGGCTTGTCCATGGCCACAGCCAGGGCAAACCCCGCCAGCCGCCCGCCCCTCTTGAATGCCCCACATGTCTGAACCCATCACCGCCGCCCCCAGCATCGCCCCGCAGGACGAGAACCAGCTTATGGCAGAACGCCGCGACAAGCTCAAAGCCCTGCGCCAGGCACAGCTTGAGGGCAAAGGCGTGGCTTTCCCGAACGACTTCAAACCTGCCGACCACGCCGCCGACCTGTTTGCCGCGCACGCCGGGCAAACGCCTGAAGGTCTGACCGAGCAGGCCCCACGCGCCAAAGTGGCCGGGCGCATGATGCTCAAGCGCGTGATGGGCAAGGCCAGTTTTGCCACGCTGCAAGACAGCACCGGGCGCATCCAGATCTACATCAAGCGAGACGATGTGGGCGAAGAGGTTTACAACGCCTTCAAACACTGGGACTTGGGCGACATCGTCGCCGCAGAGGGCCTGGTGTTCAAGACCAAGACCGGCGAGCTGTCGATCCACGCCACATCCATCCGCCTGCTGACCAAAAGCCTGCGCCCGATGCCCGACAAGTTTCACGGCATGGCCGATCAGGAGGTGAAATACCGCCAGCGTTATGTCGATCTGATGACCGACGAGGACACCCGCAAGCGTTTTGTGGCGCGCAGCAAGGCGGTGAGCGGCATCCGTGAGTTCATGGTGGCGCATGACTTCCTGGAAGTTGAAACACCGATGCTGCACCCGATTCCCGGCGGTGCCAACGCCAAACCTTTCATCACCCACCACAACGCACTAGACCAGCAGATGTTTTTGCGCATTGCGCCCGAGCTGTACCTCAAGCGCCTGATCGTCGGCGGTTTCGAACGCGTGTTCGAGATCAACCGCAGCTTCCGCAACGAAGGCATCAGCGTTCGCCACAACCCCGAGTTCACCATGATGGAGTTCTATGCGGCGTATTGGGACTACCAGGATTTGATGACCTTCACCGAAGCGCTGATCCGCGACGCGGCACAGCGCGCCCTGGGCACGCTGCAGCTTAGCTACGCCGGTAAGCCGGTGGACTTAGAGCAGCCGTTTGAGCGCCTGACCATCACCGAGGCCATCTGCAAATACACCGAAGCCGGCCAGATGCTGGACGACGGCTCGGGCCTGAAGGTCGATAGCGCCGCTTGGCTGCGCTCGGTGCTGCCCAAACTCGGCATCACCGAGGCCAAACACCACATCTCGACGCGCAGCCTGCCCAGCCTGCAGGTACTGTACTTTGAAGAAACCGTGGAAGAAAAGCTCTGGCAGCCGACCTTCATCATGGAGCACCCGACCGAAATCTCTCCGCTGGCCCGCGCCAACGACAGCCGCCCGGAAGTGACCGAGCGTTTTGAGCTCTACATCACCGGGCGCGAATTCGGCAACGGCTTCAGCGAATTGAACGATGCCGAAGAGCAGGCCGCACGCTTCCAGGCCCAAGTGGCCGCCAAAGACAGCGGTGACGACGAGGCCATGTATTACGACCACGACTTCATCCGCGCGCTGGAATACGGCATGCCGCCCACCGGCGGCTGCGGCGTGGGGCTGGACCGTCTGATGATGTTGCTGACCGACAGCAGCAGCATCCGCGACGTGATTTTGTTTCCAGCCCTGCGTCGGGAAGTTTAAAGAAAATCGGCTTCCAGCCCTTATCTATAAAGGGCAAGCAGCTATGACTACCATAGTGAATGCAGGTAGCATACGCCCGCTGCGCTACCTGCAAGGCTACCCGGCAGACACGCTCGCGCAGGTCGAAAAACTGCTGCAGGAAGATCGCGTGGCAGACTGGCTGCTGAAAAAGTATCCACAAGGCCACGCCGTGCGCACCGACCGCGCCCTGTTCGACTACGTGCAGGCGCTCAAATCCGAGCACCTGCGCGGTGCCGAGCCGCTGGCCAAGGTGGCGTTTGACAACAAGTTGCAAGTGGTTCAACACGCGCTCGGTACCCACACCAATATCGCCCGCGTGCAGGGCAACAAGCTCAAGGCCAAGCGCGAGATCCGCGTGGCCAGCCTGTTCAAACACGTTCCCGAAGATTTTCTGAAGATGATCGCGGTGCACGAACTCGCCCACCTGAAAGAGCGTGCGCACGACAAGGCGTTTTATAACTTGTGCTGTTACATGGAGCCACGCTACCACCAGCTCGAATTCGAGGTACGGGTGTACCTGACACATCTGGAGGTGTCCGGGGCGAGATTGTGGGAGGCTGCGCCGACCCCGTCCAGCTGAGCTGGCAACTTTGGGGCCCACGTCATGCGTCTGAATACCCACACGGGGTGCCTCATGTTCGCTGCCGCACATCCAAATCTCCATGGATACCCGATACTGAAAGCCCACAACCAACCGGACCACCGACCATGAAGATGGACGGCTTACGCCTGCGTGGTGTGCCAACTGGCCGACGCCGCAGGCCTGGCCTGATCGCATGGATGTTGATCAGCAGCCTGCTTCTGTTCGCCTTGCCCATGACCAGCCACGCCACCGAAGAACCCGATTACAAGATTGCCCAGAAGCTTGAGGACATCGAGGTGCGCGAGTACGCCGCCTATACGGTCGCCGAGGTGCTTGTGCCCGGCACTGCAGATGAAGCCGGCAGTCAGGCCTTCCCGATTCTGGCCGGGTATATTTTTGGCAAGAACAAGGGCGAAAGCAAATTCGCGATGACTGCGCCAGTCACGCAGACTGCTGAGCCGGTCAAACTGGAGATGACCGCGCCGGTCACCCAAACTGCCGCACCGGGTGGTTTTCGGGTTCAGTTTGTGTTGCCCAAGGGGGTCACGGCAGCCACCGCGCCGGAGCCACTGGACACACGGGTCACCCTGCGCGACATCCCGCCCAGTCGCGTCGCGGTCATTCGCTATTCGGGCTTCTGGTCAGATGCCAACTACAACCAGCACCTGGAAAAACTGCAGGCTGCCTTGCGCGCTGCCGGCCTGGTTTGGGTGGGTGAACCTGTGTATTCCCGCTACAACGCGCCGTTTATTCCGTGGTTTTTGCGGCGCAATGAAATTTGGCTGCACCTGGTCAACGCGCCATGACTGGACCTGGCTTGATTGGCGGCAAGGTTGTGCGCCTTACCGGCCCTGGTCACGGGCCAGGATGGCTTGGCGGGCTGACTCAAAAGCGCCATCCAGCGCATCCACCAGCACCTGGCAGGCGGCGACATCACCGGCATGGCCTGCAGCTTCGATCTGCTCACACAAGTCGCCCAGTCGCAGCGCACCCACCGCGCGAGCAGATGATTTGAGGGTGTGGGCCATCAAAGCCGCATTGATGACCTCACCAACGTGCGCAGCCGCATCGATCACCAGCACCTGCCGGGCTCCATTGGTCAGGAATTTGTCCAGCAGGCGTTGGTGCAGGCCGGGGTTGTTGCCCACCAACTGACCCAGCGTGGCCGCGTCCCAAGACGCGGGGATCTCAGGAGCAGAGATGTCATCCGTGCTTCTCGATTCGGGCGCGGTAGCCACTTCGGGCGATGGCAGCAGCGGGCTTGGCTGACCCGCAAGGTCAGGCTGACCGTCGCCCGCCAGCGGCAACCATTTGGCCAACATTGGCCCAAGCTCCTGCAAGCGCAGCGGCTTGCTCAGGAAATCGTCCATGCCACTGGCCAGGCAATGCTCGGCCTCGCCCTGCATGGCATTGGCCGTGACTGCAATGATGGGGAGGCGCTGGCCCGGCGCTTCTTCGGCACGGATGGCCGCTGTCAAGGCGAAGCCGTCCATCTGGGGCATGTGGCAATCGGTCAGCAGCAGGGCGTAGCGGCCGGTGCGCCACTGTGCCAGCGCCGCTGCGCCATCGTCGGCGACTTCGGCGGCGTAGCCCAGCAGACGCAGTTGCTCGCGCAGCACGTCGCGGTTGGTCTCGTTGTCTTCCGCCAACAAAATCAGCTGGCCGCTGGCTGCGGCTTGTGCCACGCTGGGTGCTGTCGGGCGGGGTCGCAGGCGGCGCTCCGGCACTTCGGTTCTCACGGGCTCAAGCGGTGCGGCCTGTAACGGCAACATCACGGTGAATCTGGAGCCCTGACCCGGTGTGCTGCAGACGCTGATCTGCCCGCCCATCAGCGCCACCAGCCGCTGGCTGATGGACAGGCCCAGCCCGGTGCCACCAAACTGGCGGGCCGTGCTGGCATCGGCCTGCGTGAAGGGCGTAAACAGCTTGGCCACCACCGCTTCGCTCATGCCGATGCCGTTGTCGCTCACCTGCAGCAGCAAGGCGGCTTGCCCATCAGGCAGCGTGCCTGGCTCCAGATGCAATACCACGCTGGCTGCGTGTCCCGTCAAACCCGGACTGAACTTGATGGCGTTGCCAATCAGGTTCAGCAGCACCTGACGCAGCCGGGTCGGGTCGGTGTAGATGGCCTCCGGCAAACCCGATGCCAGCGTCAGTGACAGCCCCACACCCTGGCCACTGGCCGCACCCTGCATGAGTTGCAGAACGCTTTCTGCCACCGTTTTCAAAGGTGTGGCGATGCGCTCCACCGCCAGTTGCCCGGCCTCGATCTTGGAGTAATCCAGAATGTCGTTGAGGATGTGCAGCAGCGTTTGGGAGGAGTGGGCCACCGTGTCGAGCATGCGTTTCTGGTCGGGCAGCAAGGGGGTTTGCTGCAGCACATCAACCATGCCGATGACCCCGTTCATCGGGGTGCGAATCTCGTGGCTCATGTTGGCGAGAAATTCAGATTTGGCCTGGTTGGCAGCGTTGGCAGCGCTTTCGGCATGCTTGAATTCGGTGATGTCCGCATAGGACCAGACCCAGCCCACCGTCTCAGTCCCGAGCTGCTGCGGCTGAACGCTGCGGCGCAAGTAGCGGCCATCGGCCATCTGCAGCACCGCAATGGCCGGTGAGTGTTCAAACTGCTGGTAAGCCCGGGCCGTGGCTTCAAGCAGAGCCTGCGGGTCAGCCACCTGCGTCAGCATATGTTTGCGGCCCAAAGCTGCGTCAGGGTGAGCCACAAGCGCCGCAGGAATGCGCCAGAGGTCCACAAACCGCTGGTTCCACAGCATGATGGTCTCTTGCCGGTCCATCACCAGGATGCCCTCGGCGGTGGCATTCAGTGTGGCGTTCAACAAGGCCTGGCTACGCTGCAGTTCGGCCGTGCGCTGGCGCACCAGGTCTTGCAGGTGATCGCGGTAATCCTGCAGCTCCAGCTCGGCGGTTTTGCGTTGTGTGATGTCACGCAAGGTGCCCCGAAGCACCGTGGGCCGACCCTGCGCATCCAAAGAAAACTGCCCCTGCGCGTTGATCCAGCGCCGATGCCCATCGCGCGGGCGGATGATGGGGTAATCGATGTCGAGCCTGCCGTCGCCCGCGATGGCGCGCTGGTAGTCCGCCATCACTTGCTGCTGGTATTCGGGCGCAATCACGCTGACCCAACTGGCGATGGTTCTTTCAAACGCGGGATCAATGCCAAAGATGTCGTACAGCACGGCAGACGCTTCCCAGGTGCCGCTCTGGATGTCGTTGACAAAGGTGCCCACCTGCCCGATGCGCTGGGCTTCGTTCATGGCCCACAGGCTTTCCTGCAAGGCCTGCTCGTTTTGCGCCCGCAGCGCTTCACGCGCCTCGTTCGCCCGATCCGCTGCCTGGCGCAAGACAGCATGCTCGCGCCGCTGCTGCGTGCGCAACAGCAAAGCCGTGAGCAGACTCAGCAACAGGCTCAGCAGCACGCCCGTGCTGGCGATCAAGCTGGGCCGTTGGCGGATGGCAGCTGCGCCGTAACCGGCATCCGCCTGGAATGCCAGCGTCCACTGCCGACCGCCAAAAGACAGTCTTTGCGTCACCGGAACCAGGTTCGCAGGGACGGTGACCCGCGCTGCATCGCTGTCAAACAGCAAGGCTTCAGCGCTCGGGTCCAGCCCGTCATAGATCTTCAGGTTCAACGCACGCAGCCCGCCGGGCAACACTTTGGCCATCACATCGGCCACGCGAAATGGTGCGTCCACCCAACCGATCACATTGGCCTGGCGCGCAGCCACCGTGTCGTGCCGGGCCTTGGCGCGGTACACCGGGCCATACATGACAAAGCTGGGCTGGGCCTTTCCTTCGTCCTGCTTGAGGGTGAGTTTGCCCGACATCACCAGCTCGCCTGAATCGCATGCCAGAGCCATAGCGGCCATGGTAGGTGCGGTGGTGCTGATGTCAAACCCCACAGCCCGAAGGTTGCTGCCCTCAAAGGGCTCGATGTACACAATGGGCGTATAGCTGGGCCGCACACCCGCCGGTTTGATCTGGTAGTCAGGCAAGCCATCCCGGCGCACCTGCGCCAGATGCCGGGGCAGGTCCGGGCCAGCCACCTTCTCGACATAAGCCACGCCAGCAAACCCCTGGGTGGTGGCCATGTAACGCATCACCTCGAAATACTCGCGAAAATCTGTGCGCGTGACCTGATCCGACGCCACAAACAGCCCTTGAACGCCCTTGAGCATCAAGGCATTGGCATTCAGGTTGCGCTTGATGCCCCGGGTGATGGCATCGGCATCGCGTTGCAGGTCTGACTGGAGTTGCTCGGCCGCGACGGTCTTGGACTGGCTCCAGAAGATACCGGTCAGCATCAGCCCGATGGCGAGCACGCCGCCGGCCCATGGCCATACCGTAGACTTGTGCTGGGATGTCAAGGTGGGGTGACCCGGGTTAGACCGCGCATCGGGGCGACTCAGGCTTTCGCCGCCGACTTGCGTTTACGGGCGTTGACCAGCGCTTTTTCCATCACGTCAGGCATCACCGGTTTGATGCAATAACCATCGACGCGCTGCTCCATCGACTGCATGAAGTCTGAGGTGAGAAGCGAGCCAGTGACCATCACCACCGCTGCCTGCGGTGCCACGCGGCGCAACTGATCGAGCAGCACCCAGCCATCCTCCTCGGGCAGATACAGGTCCAGCAGGATGAAATCCGGCCGCTGCTGCTGGGCCAGGCGCAGCGCGTTGGGGCCATCCTCGGCAAACACGATCTGCTGCGCACCCAGGTGATTCAAGGTGCTGCCAATCAGATCGCTGGCCATGTTGTCGTCATCGACGACCAGGTACTTGAACTGGTTCAGCTTGTTTTGCGGCATGTTTTTACTCCCTATTTACTTCAGTTTGAATAGCTATCTATCCAACGTACACAAGGACTTGAAGCCATTTTTCCTTATAAAACTTTCAGGTTACAGGCACCTGCAACAACCCGGCACCGAGTGGCTGCTGGTGCAACAAGAAGTCGGTGCAGGCCGCCAGTGGCATCGGTCGGGCGAAATAGTAGCCTTGCACCATGTGACCACCCCACAAGCGCACGAACTCCAGTTGCTCCAGCGTCTCGACACCTTCGGCCACCACCTGCATGTCCAGGTTGTGGCCCAGCAGGATGGCCATGCGCAGCACCGACTGGGCTTTTTGCTCGGTGCTGGCGCGCTGCACAAAGCTGCCGTCAATTTTCAGCTCCATGAAAGGCAGATCGATCAGTTGCACCAGACTGGAGTAGCCGGTGCCAAAGTCGTCAATCGACAAGGCGAACCCCATCAGCGACAGGCGGGTCAGGCTCTCCATGACCAGCGCCCGGTCCACCATCAGCTGGCTTTCCGTCACTTCGACGATGAAGTCCGAGGGCTGCAGTCCGGCGGCGTGGGCGATGTCTTGCAGGCGCTGCGGCACGGCCAGATTGAGCGCGGTATCCATCGACAAATTGAGCGCCACCTTGATTGGCAAATGCTGCTGGTGCCAGAGCGCCAGGTCGCGCGCGGCCTGGTGGGCCATGGCAAAAAACAGCTCGTCGGCCAAACCAGCGGCCTCGATGGCGGGCACAAACCGCGCGGGCCCGATCATGCCGCCAGCCACCGTGGGCCAGCGCGCCAGCGCTTCGACACCGATGATGTGGCCATTGCGGATATCGACCTTGGGTTGGTACCAGGGAATGAACTCGCCGTTGGCCAGCGCTTGCGCCAGCCGCTCGGCGGTCAGCTCGGGGACATCGCCCGGATCGTTTTGTACCTTCGTCTGCTGCAGGCCGGTCAACAGGTTTTGCAGCTGCGCGCTGGAGCAGGGTTTGGCCAGCACGCCGAGCAGATGCAGGCCATGGGCACGCACCAGACGGGCAGCGCTGTACAGGATGTCATTTTGCGCGCCCGACAGCAAGATGATGCCCGCAGCCGAGCCAAGCTGCGCCAGATGGCGGATCAGTGCCAGGCCGTCCATATCGGGCATGGACAGGTCACAAACGATGGCCACGATGTGGTCGGCCTGCGCTTGCAGCTGCGCCAATGCCTCTGCGCCGCTGGAGGCGCAAATCACCCGCTCATGGCCTAGGCCCAAAAGTTGGGCGCGAATCATCTCCAGATGAAACTCGTCATCATCGACCAGCAAAATCACGGGTGTTGCCGTTGTCATCGTCGCCTTTTTCCCCTTGCGCTGGCTGGCCATGAGATGCATGGGCACACGCCGGGCACCGAGGTTAGCAGAGTGCGCCACCCCTGTCCCCAAACAGGCGTAGATCAGAGTTAAAACTGGTATTTACCCGACCCCGCCAGGGTCTTTGCAAACACCATAATGTGATTGCCCACCCGGGCTCACCCGAAACAACAAAGTACCACCAAGGAAGGCCACATGACGGACACATCCATCCCCAAGCCCCTGCCCAAGACGACCATTTCTGCCCAAGGGTGCCACCTGCTCGACGCCTTCAACCCGCAGACGGTGAACGTCGACTCACCGGCGATTCAGGTCATGACCGACCTGTCAAGGGTGCCGGTGGCCACCATCACCGCCAGCGCCACGCTTGACGATGCCAACCGCGCCATGATGGCGCGCGGCGTGCGCCTGCTGCTGGTGGTGAATGAGACGCTTCAGGTCGCTGGCTTGATGACCTCAGTGGATATTCTGGGTGAAAAGCCGGTGCTGGCCGCACAGCGCCGCGAGGTCAAGCGCCACGAGCTGCGCGTGGCCGATGTGATGGTGCCGGTGGACAAAATGGACGCCCTGTCGATGGACGATGTCAAGAAAGCACGGGTCGGCCATGTGGTGGCCACGCTCAAGGCCGATGGCCGCGCCCACGCCATTGTGGTGGGGCAGGACACGAAGGGTCGCCAGGCGCTGCTGGGTATTTTCTCGGCCTCGCAAATCGCCCGCCAGTTGGGGGTGCAGATCCATACCCACGAAATGGCCCGCACCTTTGCCGAGATTGAGGCGGTGATCGCGGGGGTGTGAGCTGGTTCAAGTATTGCGCAAAGGCTTGAGCAGGTCTGATAGACCGTTGTGGTCAATCTCGTGCATCAGCGCCAGCAGGCGGCCAATCTCGCCTTTGGGCACACCCTCGCGCACAAACCAGCGCAGGTAGTCGCCGGGCAGGTCGGCCATCAGGCGGCCCTTGTGCTTGCCAAATGGCATGGTGCGCGTCACCAGCAGTTGCAGGTCTTCGGGGTTCATGGCTTGGCAGTCACAGTTGCTCAGCCACCGGCACGCTTGACCTTGTGGCCTTGTGCAGCCAGCAACGCCATCACGCGCTCGCATTGGTCGCCCTGAACCTCGATCACGCCGTCTTTGACCGTGCCACCGGAACCACATGCCGCCTTGAGCTGCTTGCCCAAGGCCACCAGCGCGACATCATCGAGCGCCAGACCTTTCACCAGCGTGACGCCTTTGCCTGCGCGGCCCTTGGTTTCGCGCGACACGCGCACAATGCCATCACCGGCTGGCCGGGCCTTGGCTGTGCTGCAGGTGCAGGCTGTCACCGGGCGACGACACACCGGGCACATGCGGCCACTGTCGGTGCTGTAAACCAGGCCGCCGCTGGAAGGTTTGGGTTTCATGGAGCTTGTGAATGGCTTTGCAGCCGTCGATTGTCCGACACATCAAGTGGGTCTCGAAACACGCACACAGCAAACCTTATAGATGACAAAAGGCACACATAAAGTTAAACTACAGCGATGAAACCTTTTCGATGGAATCACGAGAAAAATGAACTGCTCAAGATCGAACGGCACATTTCTTTTGAAGAAATTGTTCTCGCCATTGAAGCAGAGGGCTTGCTGGATGAATTGCGGCATCCAAACACCGGGAAATACCCGGACCAGTTCATTTTTGTGGTGACACTGGATGCTTACGTTTATCTGGTCCCCTTCGTTGAAGAACCGGACTACTACTTTCTGAAAACTGTCATTCCAAGCCGCAAAGCGACCCGCGATTACCTACCCAGGAGCCCGAACAATGAAAAAACTTGATGCGTTTGAACAAGACATTCTGGATGCTTTTGAAGCAGGCAAGTTGACATCCATATCGCCTTCAAAAGCGGATTTGAAGAAGTTCAAGGCTGCTGCGACCGCCACCTTCCTCAAAGACCGGCGTATCAATATCCGTCTT
This sequence comes from uncultured beta proteobacterium, assembly GCA_903905735.1. Taxonomy (GTDB): domain Bacteria; phylum Pseudomonadota; class Gammaproteobacteria; order Burkholderiales; family Burkholderiaceae_C; genus Rhodoferax. Next base: position 33,366 of record CAIVHU010000216.1, on the reverse strand, counting down.
TCCACGCCAGACTTGATGGACATTCAGGCGCGTGCGCTGGAGGCAGGCATCCCTTACCAGACGTTCATCGCGAGTGTGCTACACAAGTACGCATCCGGTCGTCTTCTGGAGAAGCCGTCCAACCTGACACCGCGTAGCCCCTGACGCATGCTGGCTCTTGGCACTATTTAATCTGTAGCTGCTTGCGCATAACCCACAAGGTCTAGCGGTCAAAATCATCGACAATCATTAAAAGGGCACAGCATGTCACGTCAAAGCATTTGGGCACCCAAAGTTCTGTCACTGGTCAAAGCCGGCAACAGCACGGCGGCGATTGCCCAGATCAAGGTGGCACCCACGGTGAAAGACCTGCAGGACCTGCGCAAACTGCTGTCCACAGGCAACCTGCTCAAAACCCACCCGAATGTCGATGCCGCCACCACCGACATGATCGCCGCGCTGTCGGCACCCCGGCTACACCGCTCGCCGTGATGGCTCAGGGCAGCAGAGTCAGCGCCTGCCTGTAGGCTGGCTGCACCATCAGTTCATCCCAAGGCGTGGCCGGGCATTTAGGCAGCAGGGCCAGTCGGCGCTTGCCGCTGCCCTCCAGCGGCTGCCACTGGCCATGGAAGTGGGCTTTGGTCAGGCCGTCAATCAGCGCATCCACCTCGGCTCCGTCGCCCAGCGACTGGTTGCACAGCAACACCATATCGCAGCCCGCCGCCAGCGCGGCCAGCGCCGCCTGCGTGCTGCTGACCTGCTGGCCGTCGATCACCCGCGCACCGACCATGGACAGATCGTCGCTAAACACCGCACCGGTAAAACCGAGCTGACCACGCAGGATGTCGTTCAACCACTTGCCGGAAAAGCCTGCCGGGCGGGCATCCACCTTGCGGTAGATCACATGCGCGGGCATCACGCTGGCCAGGCTGTTGCCCAGCCAGCGGTAGGGGGCGGCATCGTCTTTCAGAATCGCCTTCAGACTGCGTGTGTCCACCGGGATGTCGGTGTGCGAGTCGGCGGCGACATGGCCGTGGCCGGGAAAATGTTTGCCACAGTTGGTCATGCCGCTTTGCAGCAGGCCGTGCATCAGGCTCCTGGCCAGCAGGCTGACAACGCGTGCATCCACATCAAAAGCGCGGTCGCCGATGACGCTGCTGGCACCGTAGTCGAGGTCCAGCACCGGGGTAAAACTCAGATCGACCCCGCAAGCTCGCAGCTCTGCGCCCAGCACATAGCCGCAGGCAGTGGCAGCGGCAGTGGCCTGCATGGCGCTCTCGCCAGCCCGACCTTGGGCTTCCCGCCGCCACAGCTCGCCCAAGACACGCATGGGCGGCAGGTGGGTGAAGCCGTCGCTCTTGAAGCGCTGCACGCGCCCGCCTTCATGATCAACGCAGATCAACAGATCCTTGCGGATTTTCTTGATACTGTGGCACAGCGCGGTGAGCTGTTCGCGGCTTTGCCAGTTGCGGGTAAACAGGATCAGGCCGCCCACCAGCGGGTTTCTGAGGCGTTTTTTGTCGGCCTTGGTCAGCGTCAAACCGGCAATGTCAATGATCAACGGGGCGTGCGGGGTCATGGGCTGCTCCTTTATCGTTCTTCTGTTTAGTATGTTTTAAATAGCGTTAAGCCATTGATGATTAAGGGCTAGAGGCTATTTTTATCTATTATTTCCACCACACAAAAACTGGCCGCGTAATCGGTCTCGTCGGTCACGGTGATGTAGGCGCTCAAGTGGCGCGCCTCAAACCAGTCCTTCAAGGCACCATGCAACACCACCACCGGCTTGCCGCTGGGCAGCTTGCCAATCTCACAACTGCGCCAGGTCATCGGCATGGTCATGCCCAGCCCGATGGCTTTGCTGAAAGCCTCTTTGGCGCTGAAGCGCGTGGCCAGGTAGCGCACACCACGCTCGGGCCAGCGCCGGGTGCGCGTTTGCCAGGTGGCGAATTCGCCGTCACTCAAGACTTTTTTGGCAAAGCGCTCGCCGTGGCGATCCAAACTGGCCTGGATACGCCGTACGTCGCAGATGTCGGTGCCAATACCGTAGATCATGGGTGATTCCGGCTGCCCAATCAGGCAAGATCAGCCGACCATCTGCAGTTGTTCGGCCTGCGTGATGCAGCGCAGATAGTCCCTGACGGTGGCGGCATAGCCCAGTTCCAGCGCGTCGGCAATCAGCGCGTGGCCGATTGACACCTCGCTGACACCGGGCACCTGGTTCAGGAACGCGGTCAGGTTGTCGCGGTTCAGATCGTGCCCAGCGTTCACGCCCAGGCCCACATCGAGTGCGGCTTGCGCGGCGCGGGCGAAGCGGGCCAACTGAGAGGTCAAACCCGGTGTGCCCCAGGCGGCGGCATAGGGCTCGGTGTAGAGCTCAACGCGGTCGGCACCCAGCGCCCGGGCGGCGGCCATCGGCGCGGTCTCAGCGTCCATGAACAGACTGACACGCAGACCCCACGCGTGGCACTGCGCAATCAGTGGACGCAGGCGGTCGGCGTCTTCGGGGAAGTTCCAGCCGTGGTCGCTGGTGAACTGGCCTTCTGAATCTGGCACAAAAGTCACCTGATGCACCGGCAGTTTTTGCGCCACCAGACTGCCCACCACGTCCATCAGGTTGTGAAACGGGTTGCCTTCGATGTTGTACTCACGGTCGGGCCAGTCTTGCAACAGGCGCGCCAGTTCGGGCACATCAGCGGCGCGGATGTGGCGCTCGTCCGGGCGCGGGTGCACCGTGATGCCGTGGGCCCCGGCCTGCAGGCACTGTGTGGCGGCGCGAGTCAGACTCGGGATGCCCAGATGGCGCGTGTTGCGCACCGTGGCGACTTTGTTGAGGTTGACAGAAAGTGCAGTGGTATTCATAGATTTTGCAGGTCGATCATCACTTGCCGGGTGCGCAGGGCGCTGACCCCGCAATGGTAATTGAGCAAGGTGCGCAGTTGGGGCTTGAGTTCGGTGGCCGCTTCGGCACAGGCACGCAAGACGTCGGTAAACGGCACACGCTCACCCAGTACCTTTTGCAGCAGAGTCCATTGCGCTCCTGACAGGCTGGCACGGTCGCCTTCGCCAGCTTGGCGCAGGCCGCCTTCGGGCACCAGACTGTAGCGCTCGTCGGGGTGCAGCGCCAGCAGGGTCATGGTTTGCGCATCCAGCAGCGGCAGCAGACCGATTTCGCGCAGCAGCAGCAACTCGAAGGCACGCAGGGCAGATTCAAGCACCTCGCCGTGCTCGCTGGCAATCACCGCCACCACACTGGCGTACATGTCAAACAGCGCCGGATGCGGATCTTCGCGCGCCAGCAGGTTCAGCAGCAATTCGTTGAGGTAGTAGCCCGACATCAGCGCGTCACCCGTGGGCATGACGTGGCCGCCCTGCCACTCGGCAGCCTTGAGGGTTTTGATCTCGGCATCGCCACCAAAGGCCAGGTGCAGCGGTTGCAGCGGCAGCAGGATCGGTCGAAAGCTGGAACTGGGCCGCTTCACGCCCTTGGCCACCAGCGCCATGCGCCCGTGGTGGCGGGTGAACACCTCCAGGATCAGGCTGGTCTCGCTCCAGTCGTAGCGGTGAAGCACAAAGGCGGGTTCGTCAGAGATGCGTTTGGTGGCCACAGGGAGGAAACCCCAACAGAATTATGGGTAAAAATATAACCAATTGATGATTAAAAAGAACATCCGGTATATTTAATACCGGGTAGTTCGATTTTTAACCAGGAGAGTACATCATGAATGACACCAAGCTTCGGAATCTGGATCGTGCTGTCATGTGGGCAATCGTGGCCATCAGCCTGGCGCCGCTCATTCCATTCGCCGTCAAGGGGCTGATCGCCTGAGCGAACCTTCGGGTTGACGGGCAAACAAGGCGGCGCAAGCCGCCTTGTTGCTTTTGGGAGCGCACATGGCGTTACAGGCCGCGGCTACTCGTAACCAAATGAACGCACGCGGGCTTCGTCATCGGCCCAGCCGGAGCGCACTTTGACCCACATCTCGATAAACACTTTGCAGTCGAGCAGTTTCTCCAGTTCAACCCGCGTTTCCATACCAATGCGTTTGATGCGTTCGCCCTTGTCACCAATCACCATGGCCTTGTGGCCGTCACGCTCGACGACGATGGTGGCGGCAATGCGCAGCAGGCGTTTCTGGCCTTTGCGCGCGGGCGGCTCTTCGTCAAATTTGTCAATGACGACTGTGGAGGTGTAGGGCAATTCGTCGCCGGTCAGGCGAAACAGCTTTTCGCGCACCATTTCGGCCGCCATGAAACGTTCGCTGCGGTCCGTCAACTCATCGGCGGCATACCACCAGCTTTGCTCTGGCAAGTACTTGGCGCAGATATCGAGCAGGCGCTCAACGTCTTTGGCGCTTTTGGCCGACATGGGCACGAACTCGGTGAAACTGTGCTTGGCGTGCATCTCTTGCAGCCAGGGTGCAATGTCGCCGCGGCGGTGCACGTTGTCGAGCTTGTTGGCAATGAGCAGCGTGGGAATGTTCTTGCCCAGCAACGCCAGCACACGTGCGTCCGCTGGTGTGAAGCTGCCCGCCTCCACCACAAACAAAATCAAATCCACATCGGCCACCGCGCCGACCACGGTTTTGTTCAGCGACTTGTTCAGCGCGTTGCCGTGAATGGTTTGAAAGCCCGGCGTGTCGACAAACACAAACTGCGTCGCGCCCACCGTGTGCATGCCAGTGATGCGGTGACGCGTGGTTTGCGCCTTGCGCGAGGTGATGCTGATCTTTTGACCCACCAGCGCGTTGAGCAAGGTGGATTTGCCGACATTGGGTTTGCCCACAATGGCGATCAGGCCACAGCGCTGACCCACCACCGGGGTTTCTACTGGCCCTGCGGGACGCATGTTGCGGTGCAAGCCTGCGAGCATGGCTTCTACATCATTTAGGCCTTCAGCCCCCTTTGAATCTGCGTTGGCAGCTCTGTTTTTTGTAGTAGTCATCGTGGCCCTTTGGTCTTGAGTGTTTGCAACATGGCGGTGGCGGCGGCTTGTTCACCCGCGCGGCGGGAGCCGCCCGTGCCCCGCGCAGTCAGAGTCAGTTCAGCGATCTCGCATTCCACCTCAAACGTCTGCTTGTGCGCCGCGCCCAGTGTGGCGACCACTTTGTAGCCGGGCACCTTCAAGCGCCTCGCCTGCAGCCATTCCTGCAATTCGGTTTTGGGGTCTTTGCCCATGGCCGCCATCGCGGGGTTGATGTCCAGAGTGGCATATAGCCGGTTTACCAGCGCCTGCGCCGCCGCAAAGCCGCCATCGAGATAGGTCGCACCGATCACCGCCTCCAGCGCGTCTGCCAGGATAGACGGACGCTTCTGGCCACCGGATCGCATTTCGCCCTCGCCCAGGCGGATCACCTCGCTCAAACCCAGCTTGACGGCCAGCGGGTGCAAGGCTTCCTGGCGAACCAGCCCGGCGCGCACGCGAGACAAGTCGCCTTCAGGCAAGGAACCCAGCCGCTGATACAACAAGTCAGCCACGCACAGACCCAGCACCGAGTCACCCAAAAACTCAAGTCGTTCGTTGTGGTCAGCCGAAAAACTGCGGTGCGTGGTGGCCAGCGCCAGCAGGCTGAGATTGACAAATTGGTATTGCAGTCGCGTTTGCAGCGCTGCCAGGCCAGCGCTCAAGCCATCACCTGTGGTGCCGGCTTATTTTGAGTGGCCTTCATACTTCATCGTCAGGTAGGCCGGGCCTGCCAGGTGAATCTCGCGCTGGTACGCAAAGCTGACCACCACCTTGTCATTCACTTTGGTCACTTCAATGTCCTTGGCGGTAACCGAGGTGATGGCATCAATTTCAGTGGCGCGTTCAAAGATGTTGCGGACCTCTGCCACGGTATTGCCTTCAGATGCTTTCTGGGCCGCCTTGAGAATCGCCTGGTACTCGATGGCTGTGGGGATGATCTGCGCCACGATGACACCGGTCACCGCCAGAACGCCGCCCACAAATAGCAGGCCAATGAAAGAAAAACCACGTTGGCGTGTTTTCACGAAGCGGGCCATGGACGTCTCCTGATCAATGAAATGAACCGATACGCTTGAGGTTACCAAAGTTCATCCAGACAAAAAAGGCTTTGCCCACAATGTTTTGATCTGGCACAAAACCCCAATACCGCGAATCGAGCGAGTTGTCGCGGTTGTCGCCCATCATGAAGTAGTGGCCTGCGGGCACCTTGCATACCACGCCTTCGACGCTGTATTTGCAGTTGGATTTGTACTGAAATTCATCCGGCCCTGGCACAAAGGCAGGACGGCTGTCGTCATTGAGCAGGCGGTGTTTGACTGTGCCCATGTCTTCCTGGTACTGCTTGAAATAGCGCATGCTGTCTTCGTCAAAGAAATCAGGCAACGGCGTGGTGGGCAGCACCTGACCATTGATGGTCAGACGCTTGTTGAGGTAGGCCACCTCATCGCCGGGGACGCCCACAACCCGCTTGATGTAGTCCAGGCTGGGCTTGGGCGGGTAGCGGAACACCATCACATCGCCCCGCTGAGGAGGTGTGCCTTCGGTGATCTTGGTATTGAGCACAGGCAGACGCAAGCCATAGTCAAACTTGTTGACCAGAATCAGGTCGCCCACATGCAGCGTGGGAATCATCGAACCCGAGGGAATCTTGAATGGCTCAAACAGGAACGAGCGCAGCACAAACACGGCAATGATCACCGGGAACAGCCCGGCAGTCCAGTCCAGCCACCAGGGCTGCGCCAGCAAGCGGGCTTTGGCCTCTGTCAGGTTGTCGTCCACCTTGCTGATGCCCAGCTTGGTCAAGCCCTCGTTGCGCTTGTTCGTCTGCGCTTCCAGCTCGGCGGCCGCTTTCTGGCGCTGGGGCAGAAAGTAAAAGCGCTCGGCCAGCCAATAAGCACCGGTGACTACCGTGGCCAGGAACAGGAGCAGGGCAAAGTTGCCTTCGACCGCACCAAAATACCAGGCACCGACATAGGCCACAAAGGCGGCCAGGATGAAAGAAGTCAGGGCCTGCATCACGCGTCCACCTTCAAAATAGCCAGGAAAGCCTCTTGTGGCACCTCGACCGAGCCAATCTGTTTCATGCGTTTCTTACCTTCTTTTTGTTTTTCCAGCAGCTTGCGTTTGCGGGAAATATCGCCACCGTAGCACTTGGCGATGACGTTCTTGCGCAGGGCTTTGATTGTCTCACGGGCTATCACGTTGGCCCCGATAGCGGCCTGGATCGCCACGTCGTACATCTGGCGCGAGATCACTTCGCGCATCTTGCTCACCACCGCGCGGCCCCTGTACACCGACTGCGAGCGGTGCACGATGATGGACAGCGCATCGACCTTTTCACCATTGAGCAGGATATCGACCTTGACCACGTCGGCGGTGCGGTATTCCTTGAACTCGTAATCCATCGACGCATAACCGCGTGACACGCTCTTGAGCTTGTCAAAAAAGTCCATCACGATTTCGCCCAGCGGCATGTCGTAGGTCAGCACCACTTGGCGGCCTTTGTAGGCCATGTTCATCTGCACGCCGCGCTTCAGGTTGGCCAGCGTCATCACCGGGCCGACATATTCTTGCGGCATGTACAGGTGCACGGTAACGATCGGTTCGCGGATTTCTTCCAGGCGGCCCTGGTCGGGCATTTTGGACGGGTTTTCCACCATCTTGATCGTGCCATCAGCCTGCACCACCTGGTACACCACGCTGGGAGCCGTAGTGATCAGGTCCTGGTCAAACTCGCGCTCCAGACGCTCCTGCACGATTTCCATGTGCAGCAAGCCCAGAAAACCGCATCGAAAGCCAAAACCCAGCGCCTGCGACACCTCAGGCTCGTAATGCAGCGAGGCGTCATTGAGTTTGAGCTTTTCAAGACTGTCTCGCAGGCCTTCGTACTGGTTGGCTTCGGTCGGATACAGCCCGGCAAACACCTGCGGCTGGATTTCCTTGAAACCGGGCAAGGGCTCGCTGGCCGTAGCTGCCGCACCACCGGTGCCGGGACGAATCAGTGTGATGGTGTCACCCACCTTGGCGGCTTGCAGTTCGCGGATGCCGGCAATGATGTAGCCCACCTCGCCCGCTTCCAGCGCATCGCGCGGCTGGTTGGCCGGGGTGAACACACCCAGGCTGTCGGCGTTGTACATGGTGCCCGTGGCCATCATCTTGATGCGCTCACCCTTGGCCAGTCGGCCATCGACCACACGCACCAGCATCACCACACCCACATAACTGTCAAACCAGCTGTCGACGATCATGGCGCGCAACGCGCCATTGGGATTGCCTTTGGGGGCCGGGATGCGCGCCACCACCGCTTCCAGTATGTCGTCAATGCCCATGCCGGTCTTGGCCGAGCAGGCAATCGCCTCGGACGCGTCGATGCCGATCACGTCTTCCACTTCAGAGCGGGCGTTGTCCGGGTCCGCGTTGGGCAGGTCCATCTTGTTCAAGACCGGCACCACTTCCACACCCAGATCGAGTGCGGTGTAACAATTGGCCACGGTTTGCGCTTCGACGCCCTGGCTGGCATCCACCACCAGCAGCGCGCCTTCGCAGGCCGACAGCGAGCGGCTCACTTCGTAGGAAAAGTCCACGTGTCCGGGCGTGTCGATCAGGTTCAGGTTGTAGGTCTGGCCATTCTTGGCCTTGTACTGCAGCGCGGCGGTTTGCGCCTTGATGGTGATGCCGCGCTCTTTTTCGATGTCCATCGAATCGAGCACCTGGGCTTCCATCTCGCGCTCCTGCAGGCCACCGCAGCGCTGAATCAGGCGGTCAGCCAGCGTTGATTTGCCATGGTCAATATGGGCAATGATGGAAAAGTTTCTGATGTGATTCATTCGGAGAAACCGACAAAGTGAGTGATAGCCGCGCAACCATAAAAAAGGGCGCAGTCAGGTTCGACGCGCCCCGAGCCAATCAGGGTCAGCTGCTGCAAAGGCAACAGAGTATTGTAGGCAAAAACCGCTGGGTCCCTGTCGAACCCGACCACCGCGCAACAAAAGCAGCGGTAAAACCGCCCTATTTGGCAGGCCGAATGACCACAATCTGCGCCAGGTCACCCCGGCGCACCAGCAATCCCAAGGGCTTGCTCTTGTCCACCTTGGACAGCGCGAGTTCGAACGATTTCAGATCCGTGACTTGGTAATTGCCGACCTGCAACACCACGTCACCCTCACGGATACCAGCTCGCGAAGCGTTGTCAACCGCAGCATCCACCCGCACGCCGCCCTTGATCGACAACTCGGCCTTTTGCTCCTTGGTCAACTCACTGACTGCCAGCCCGATCGACTCGCCAATCTTCGACATCTTGGGCGTGTCGGCCTTCTCTTCGGCTTTGCGGGCCGGTTTGTCAGCCTCGATCTCAGCCACCACCACACTCAGGTCCTTGGTGGCACCACGGCGAAACACCGTGATGGTGCTTTTGGTGCCAGGCTTGGTAGCCCCGACCATGCGCGGCAGGTCGCTGGACTTCTCGACCGTCTTGCCGTCGAATTTGACAATGATGTCACCCGCTTCAACACCGGCCTTGTCCGCCGGCGCACCGGCTTCGACGTTGCTCACCAGCGCGCCTTGCGGCTTGCCCAGACCAATCGACTCGGCGACTTCCTTGCTGACCGGACCAATCTGCACGCCAATGCGCCCGCGCGTCACGTGGCCGGTGGCCCGCAGTTGGTCGCTGACGCGCATCGCCTCATCAATCGGGATCGAGAAAGAAATGCCCATAGAGCCACCTGAGCGCGAGTAAATCTGGCTGTTGATGCCCACCACTTCGCCATTCATGTTGATCAGCGGCCCTCCGGAGTTGCCGGGGTTGATGGCCACATCGGTCTGGATGAAGGGCAAGTAGTCACCGGTGTCGCGCTGCTTGGCACTCACGATGCCCGCCGTGACCGTGTTCTCCAGCCCAAAAGGTGAACCGATCGCCACGACCCAAGCGCCGACCCGCAGGCGGTTGACATCACCGATCTTGACGGCGGGCAGACCGGTGGCATCAATTTTGACCACGGCTACGTCGCTGCGTTTGTCAGCACCAATGATTTTGGCCTTGAACTCACGCTTGTCAGTCAGCGTCACCAGCACCTCGTCAGCGCCATCGACGACATGCGCGTTGGTCATGATCATGCCATCCGAAGAAAGGATAAAGCCCGAACCTACGCCGCGCGGCTGCTCTTCTTCAGGTGTCGTCTGCGGATGGTTGGGAGGCATGGGTTGATGCGGCAGGTTGGGAATGGGCAAGCCGAAACGGCGAAAAAAGTCCAGCATGTCCTGATCCATCTGCGGCCCCTGATCGGCTTGGGGAGTGACTTTTTCAAGCGTGCGGATGTTCACCACCGACGGGCTGACCTGCTCCACCAGATCGGCAAAATCCGGCAGATTGCTCACCTGTGCCCATGCCGCCGAAGTGGGAACCAGCGCCGTGACGGCCGTGACCATCAAGGCACCGCTGAGGGCACACGCATACAGTCGCTTGTAATTAAATCGAATCATGTCAGACCTTTCCTGTGGGCAACAACTGGGGAAACATAAGGACTCAAGGCTTTCTCTCAAGAGCCTGAACAAAAGCAAGCAGTGTCTGGGGTGGCACCTCGCCCACAGCGGTCAGCCACCAAGGCCCCAGTCGCCGCACGCGTAAGCTGGTGGCACCCAATGACATCTGGCCATGCTCCAGCATGTGGGCATGCCGCAGCGGGTCAAAAGGCTCAACAAACAACGACACCGAAGCCAACCCGTCCGAGTACACACATTGCAACGGAGCCTTGTCAGCCGTGGCACCACCGTCGTGGCGTTTGTAGCACTGCACGGGCGCAAAGCCAGGCACGGTGGCACCGAGCAGCCAACCCTCCAATTCAGCCGTGGTTTTGACCAGCGTGGGGTGGATCACCTGATAGCCCTGGGTGTTGTCCATCATCGCCGCCAGCTTGGCCATGCTCACCGGCGCACCGAGTTGCAAGCTGGAAAAAGCCGCCTGCTCCAGCACATTGTCATGGACATCGAGCGTCTGCAGTTTAATCATCAAGCCGGTTTTCTGCTCGGTCCAGATCTGGTAGCCATAGCGCAGCGTGTCGATGGGCAGCAACTGGGCCATGTCGGCTTGGAGTCCGGCCACCCGATCCTGACCCACCATGCGCAGGCGGTAAAACCGCGTCACTGACGCATCAGCGCGGGTCAGCAGGTTGGGAAACAGACCGAGCGCTTCGCGCGTTTCATGAACCACGGTATGGCTGTCCGGCAAAAAGGTAACAACTTCGTCATTGCGCCGAAAAGTGGTGCGCGGTGTGCCCGTCAATGATTCAACCTGCTCCATTTGCTGCTGGCCATCATCCACATGCCAGATGCGGGAAGAGGACATGTCAGCACCCGCCGTCACCACAAAGGTGCCCTGGTAGGCACGGTTGCGCGAGGCTTCGTTCAGACGCATCAACCAGCGTTCGATGCCTGTGGCAACGTTCTGCCCGCCTGCAGCAGATGCCGGTGCTGGCTGCGCCTGCGCACAGCCATGGATCAGCCCACCCAGCACTAACCCCAGAACACCGAGCCAATACCTCAACGCGCAGCCTCGTTGAAGGTGGCGTTACGCAAAAAGCCCGACGGCATTTGCAACGCCGACGCACCACCAAACTGGCGGTGGGCAGCCAGCAAGGCATCGAGTTGCGGGTCACGAATCATTTGCTCTGAAGCGCCGCCGGCGCTGACCAGCGCGGCGGGAGCCGTCACCTGCACCGATGGCGCGGGCAACTGAGCCAACTGCACATCAGTACGCCGGGCATCACCCGCGCCTATCAGCCCCACGCCTTGCCAGGCCAGCACACCGACCAGGGCAACAGAGGCCAAGCCTGCCACGCGCTTCCACCAGGAATCGTTCGCCACAGATATTTGCAAGTCTTTTTGACCTGTAGCCCTTTCCGGTATTGAGCTGGCAGCTACTATTTCGGGAGTTTCTGATGCGAGCTTCATGCGCAAGCGGGCCACAAATTCAGGGTCGTGCGCACGCAAGGGCGTGCCTGACGAACGCATCGCCTCACCCACCAGGTGGTAGGTGTCCCAGGCGTCGCGTGCCTCGGTTGTGTCGGCCAGGAAATCGACGGCACCGACAAATTCATCGCCGAGCAACTCCCCGTCCAACAGGGCGGAAACCTGTTCGCTGCTTACCCGCAAATGATCAGACATGACTTGCTTTGCCCCCATAACGTTCAAACCTCCCATCCATCAGTGCCATTCAATGTTCCTTACCAGCGTTTGCCCGTCTGCTTGTCGAGCATAGGCCGCACTCTGGCAGAGATCATGTCGCGCGCCCGAAAAATCCGTGACCGTACAGTTCCGATCGGGCAAGCCATCACTTGCGCAATGTCCTCGTAACTCAAACCTTCCATCTCCCGCAAGGTGATCGCCTGGCGCAGGTCTTCAGGCAGGTCCGCCAGCGCCTGGCTGACGGCCTGACCAATTTCCTTGGCTGCCAGCACAGATTCCGGTGTTTCGTCTGTGCTTGGTTCGTTTCTGGGACGGAAAGTTTCATCGTCCTCGTCTTTGGGCGCAAAAGCACTGTCAGAAATGGTCGGGTCACGCTTGAGTTCCAGCAAGAACTTCTTCGCAGTGTTGACAGCAATGCGGTACAGCCAGGTGTAGAACTGGGCATCGCCGCGAAACTGGTGCAGCGCCCGGTAGGCGCGGATAAAGGTTTCCTGGGCAATGTCTTCGACCAGATCCACATCGCGCACCATGCGGCCAATCAGGCGCTCCACCCGGCGCTGGTACTTGATGACCAACAGTTCAAATGCCCGCTGGTCGCCGGCGACAGTGCGCTGGACCAGCATGGCATCGCTGTCTGGTGCTTGAGGTGCCACAAGTTCCTGGGTCGGCAGTTTGTCGGTCATGGCGATACCAGACCATCGTCTTGTCCATGGGCCCCAGACTGCGGCGCAAACACAGCGCGCCGCATGGGCAGCCAGCGCATTGGCGCGGTGCGTCGCTCCAGCCAGACCCACCAACCCGGCGAGCCAGGCGCTCGCAAGTGCAACAGCAAAGTGTGTTGTGTGTCCATCGTCACACGCAAATCCACCAGAGGACCATCATCGCCGCATACCCAGGTCCAGTGCTGTCCGTCCCAGGTGAGCACGCCCACAGACGAGTGAAACCAGGCTTGCCAGGACATCCACCCGCTGATCAGCCATGGTCACATGCCGCAGCGATACGGCATCGGATTGCGCGATCCAGGCGATCAGGCTGCCTGCACCAACCGTCAACACCCCAATCAGTAGCACGGCGTGAAAATGCGAACGCCCCACCGGGTAGCTGACCGCTGGGGCGCTGTGCATGGGAAAGCGTGCTGGAAAGGGTCAATCCTGCGATCAGAAGCGGTCAAGGTGCCCGCTTGAAAACCAGTGAGCCGTTGGTGCCACCAAAACCAAAGTTATTTTTGATGGCCACATCGATCTTCATGTCGCGCGCGGTATTGGCGCAGTAATCCAGGTCACAGTCAGGATCAGGGTTGAAGAGATTGATCGTCGGTGGGCTCTTCTGATGGTACAGCGCCAGCACCGTGACCACCGACTCCAACCCACCCGCACCACCCAACAAGTGGCCCGTCATGGACTTGGTGGAGTTGACCACGGTCTTGTAGGCGTGATCGCCCAGCGCGGCCTTGATGGCGTTGGACTCATTGGTGTCACCCAGCGGCGTGGAGGTGCCGTGCGCGTTGACGTAATCAATCTGGTCGGCATTCACGCCTGCATTGTTCATGGCGCTGATCATGGCGCGGCGGGGGCCGTCCATATTGGGAGCGGTCATGTGACCGGCATCGGCACTCATGCCAAAGCCAGCCAGCTCGGCGTAAATCCTGGCGCCGCGGGCTTTGGCGTGTTCATACTCTTCCAGCACCATCACGCCGGCACCCTCGCCCAGCACAAAACCGTCACGGTCGCGCTCCCAAGGGCGCGATGCGGTGGCCGGGTCATCGTTGCGTGTACTCAAGGCGCGCATGGAAGCAAACCCACCGACCCCGAGCGGGGAGATGGTGGCCTCGGCACCGCCAGCGACCACCACATCGGCATCGCCGTATTCAATCATCCGTCCGGCCTGGCCAATGCTGTGCAGGCCGGTGGTGCAGGCCGTGACGATGGCCAGATTGGGACCCTTGAAACCAAACCGGATGGATACATGACCGGCAATCATGTTGACGATCGTCGAGGGCACAAAAAACGGTGAAATACGCCGTGCACCGCGTTGCAGGTATTCGGTGTGCGTGCTCTCGATCATCGGCAAGCCGCCAATACCTGAGCCGATGACGCAGCCAATACGAGTTGCGAGTTCATCACCCAGCGCATCGCCGGTGGGCAAACCGGCATCTGCCACCGCCTGCGCGGCCGCCGCGATACCGAAGTGGATGAAGGTGTCCATGGTACGCGCCTCTTTGGCGCTCATGTAGGACTCAACGTCAAAACCCTTGACCTCGCCCGCCACCTTGCTGCTGAACGTGGAAGGATCAAACTTGGTGATCAGGCCAATGCCCGATTGACCGGCCAGCAGGTTGGCCCAAGTGGTATCAACCGTGTTTCCAACGGGACTGACACAGCCTAGACCGGTAACAACTACGCGACGACGGGACATATTAATCATCAGTCAGAGGTTCGTCTGTAAAAAGCCTGATGCCTGTCTCAGGCATCAGGCTGTGAAACTTGTACTGTCGCCGCCAGTGGCTTGCGAAACGCAGAACCATTGGAGCAAACAGTTGCGGTGCCAGACGGCACCGCTCAGGCCTGCAGATTACGCTTTTTTGTGCGTCATCGCATAGTCCACAGCGTTTTGCACTGTGGTGATCTTTTCAGCATCTTCGTCCGGAATTTCAATGCCGAACTCGTCTTCGAGTGCCATCACCAACTCCACGGTGTCGAGTGAATCGGCGCCCAGGTCAGCCACAAAGGCTTTTTCGTTGGTCACTTGTGACTCTTCGACACCGAGTTGTTCGGCAATGATTTTTTTAACGCGTGCTTCAATATCGCTCATGAGTTCCCTCAAAGGGTTGTGAAAAGATCCGTCATTTTAACCGGACGGATATGTCGGCTGGATTGCTCCGATTTAACCACCGATCAGGCCATGAACATGCCACCATTGACATGCAGTTCCTGACCGGTCACGTAAGACGCTTGTGGCGAAGCCAGATAAGCCACCGCATGCGCGATGTCTGACGGCTTGCCCAGATGGCCCAGGGGAATCTGACCCAGCAAAGCCTTGTGCTGCTCGGGGGGCAAACCGGCGGTCATGTCGGTTTCGATGAAGCCAGGGGCGATGCAGTTGACCGTGATGTTGCGCGAACCCAGTTCACGCGCCAGGGCGCGCGTCATGCCCGCCACACCGGCCTTGGCTGCAGCGTAATTGGCCTGCCCCGGGTTGCCGGACGCGCCCACCACCGAGGTGATGCTGACAATTCGGCCATAACGCTGCTTCATCATGGTGCGCATCACCGCGCGGCTCATGCGGAAGACGGCTTTGAGGTTGGTGTCCAGCACCGCGTCCCACTCGTCGTCCTTCATGCGCATGGCCAGGTTATCGCGGGTGATACCGGCGTTATTGACCAGAATCTGCAGGCCGCCGTGTTCCTTGACGATGCCGTCAATCAGCGCATCGACGCCAGTTGCGTCATTGACGTTGAGGGTTTTGCCGCTGCAACCGACAAATGCTGCCAGCGCCTGGCTGATCTTCGCCGCACCGTCATCGGTGGTGGCAGTGCCAATCACCTTGAGACCTTGCTGCGCCAGTTGCAGCGCAATGGCTGCACCAATGCCGCGCGATGCGCCGGTCACCAAGGCCACCTGGCCTGCCAAAGTTTGTTCGCTCATGACCTTCAAGCTTCCAAAAGAGTGGTTTTGACTTCCGAGAGACTGGCCGGATCAAACAACGCCAGCCCTTGCATGTCGGCGGCGATGCGCTTGGTCATGCCAGCCAATACGTTGCCGGGACCGCATTCCACCAGCGTCGACAAGCCACGTGCTTGCAAGGCTTGCACACATTCCACCCAGCGCACCGGGCCGAATGCCTGGCGCACCAGCGCATCGCGAATGCGCGCCGGGTCTTGCTCTACAGCGACATCGATGTTGTTGATCACCGGGATTTGCGGCACTGCCAATGCAGTACTGTCGAGTTTGTCCTTGAGTTTGAGCGCAGCGGGCTTCATCAAACTGGAGTGGAATGGCGCTGAAACAGGCAACAGCAAGGCGCGCTTGGCACCCGCCGCTTTGACGGCGACACAGGCCTGATCAACCGCCGCTTTGGAGCCGGCAATCACCGTCTGGCCCGGGTCGTTGAAATTCACCGCCTCCACCACTTCAGAAGCATTTCCGGCGAAAGCCCCCGTCACCTCTGCGCAGATAGCTATGACTTTAGAAGCATCCATCCCCAGAATCGCTGCCATGGCACCCACGCCGACTGGCACGGCTTCCTGCATCGCCTGGGCCCGAAAACGCACCAAAGGAGCCGCTTGTGAGAGCGTCAAGACACCTGAGGCCACCAGCGCAGAATATTCGCCCAGCGAGTGCCCAGCCACTGCAGCGGGGGCCACGCCGACTTCAGCCATCCAGACCCGGTAGGCAGCCACACCGGCCACCAGCATCACCGGCTGGGTGTTGGTGGTGAGCGCCAGCGCTTCCTTGGGGCCTTGTTTGATCAGCAGTCCGATGTCTTCGTGCAAGGCATCCGAGGCCTCGGCCACGGTAGCCAACACCTGTGGATGGTCGCCCCAGCCGTCCAGCATGCCGACCGACTGCGACCCCTGACCTGGGAAAACAAAAGCAAATGGTTTCATAAACGCTGCAAAACCTGTCCAGAAAATATATAAGAAATCAACCTCCAGCCCTTATATATCAAGGGCGAGAAGCTACATTTTAAGAAGCACCGAGCCCCAGGTAAAACCACCGCCGACACCCTCGATCAAGAGGGTCTGCCCGGGTTGGATCTGACCCCGGCGCACGGCAGTGTCCAGCGCCAGCGGAATCGATGCCGCCGAGGTGTTGCCATGCTGATCCACAGTGACCACCACTTTGTCCATCGACAGTTTGAGCTTGCGCGCGGTACTTTGCATGATGCGGATGTTGGCCTGATGCGGCACCAGCCAGTCGATGTCGGCTTCGGACTTGCCAGCCTTGGCTAGCACGGCACGGGCAGTGTCGTCCAGCACATGCACCGCCAGTTTGAACACCGCCTGGCCGTCCATGCGCAACAAGGGCACACCCTGGATCTGCCCGCCCGAAACATGCCCCGGCACACACAGGATGTCCGTGTATTTGCCATCGGCGTGAATATCGGTGGCCAGAATGCCGGGCTCATCTGAGGCTTCCAGCACCACGGCACCAGCACCATCACCAAATAGCACGCAAGTGGTGCGGTCCTTGAAGTCAAGAATGCGCGAAAACACCTCGGAACCGACCACCAGCGCCCGGGTGGCCGAGCCCGCCTTGATCATGGCATTGGCAATCGTCAGCGCGTAGATAAACCCACTGCAAACCGCCTGCACATCAAAAGCCGCGCCGCCATGCGCACCCAGTTTGCGCTGCAAGATGGTGGCGGTAGAGGGAAACACCATGTCCGGCGTAGAGGTACCCACAATGATCAGATCAATATCTTGCGCCTGGCGGCCGGCGGCCTCCAGCGCGCGCTGGCAGGCCAGCAACGCCATGTCGCTACAGGTCATGTCAGCATCGGCAAAGTGCCGGGCTCGGATGCCAGTACGTTCCACAATCCAGCCATCGCTGGACTCGATGCCCTGGGTCGCCAATTGGTTGACCAGGTCGGCGTTGGTGAGGCGATTGGGCGGCAAAAAGCTGCCCGTGCCGGTAATTCGTGCGTAAGTGTTCATAAGTCAGGTCAAAACAGCAGCGTCGAGCGGTTGACGGGGTTCCGCCGGGGCCAACAGAGGCGCGGCGTGGGCAATGCGAACCCGCACCCGCTCAAGCAAATCGTTGCGGGCCGCATCATACGCCCGCGCCAGCGCATAGCCAAAGGCCAACTCATCGGCCGATCCGTGGCTTTTGAACACCAACCCGCGCAAGCCCAATAGGGCTCCACCGTTGTAGCGTCGATGATCCATCCGCTTTTTAAGTGCAGATATGACTGGATATGCCACCAATGCCGACATTTTGGTGAATATGTTGCGTGAAAACTCGCGCCTCAGGAAATCGACAATCATTCCGGCCAAGCCTTCACTGGCCTTCAGCGCCACATTGCCAACAAAGCCGTCGCACACCACAATGTCGGCCGTTCCTTTAAAAATGTCGTTGCCTTCAACATTGCCGTAAAAATTGAGGTCGCCCGCTTTGGCAGCGGCACGCAACAGTTCGCCGGTTTTTTTGATGACTTCGTTGCCCTTTATGGCTTCTTCGCCAATGTTGAGCAAGCCCACCGTGGGGTTTTCGTTGCCGCTGAGCACCGACACCAGAGCCGAGCCCATCACCGCAAACTGCACCAGGTGTTCGGCTGTGCAATCCACGTTGGCACCCATGTCGAGCACGGTGGTGCCAAGGCCCTTGGCATTGGGAATCTGGCCGGCAATGGCCGGGCGATCAATGCCTTCCAGGGTTTTCAGAACGTAACGCGAGATGGCCATCAAGGCACCGGTATTGCCCGCTGACACCACCGCCTGGGCGGCACCGTTTTTGACTTGTGTGATCGCCACCCGCATAGAGGAGTCTTTTTTGCGGCGCAAAGCCACTTCAAGCGGATCGTCCATGGTGACCACTTCGCTGGCCAGCACCACGGTAGCACGCGGGTGGGTGTAGCTCTTCATGCTCTCTGGCAGACCCACAACAATCAGTCTGGCTTCAGGATGCTGCTCCAGAAAGCGGGTACAGGCCGGCAAAGTGATGCGAGGGCCATGGTCGCCCCCCATGCAGTCAACAGCGATAGTGATCATGAATAGCTACAACCGGCAAGCTTCTATAGAAAGCAACAAGGACAACAACCGCGAAAGTCATTTCACAAATGCAAAGGCCCGGGGCTACACGCAAAGGTAGCCCCGGGCCTGGATGCTGTTCGAATTATTTAGGCTTCAGACTTGGTCTTGAGCACCTTGCGGCCACGATAAAAGCCGGTGGGGCTGATATGGTGACGCAGGTGAGTTTCACCAGTGGTGGATTCAACGGCAATGCCGGGCACCACCAAAGCGTTGTGTGAACGGTGCATACCGCGCTTGGAAGGTGACTTCTTGTTTTGTTGGACGGCCATGTTCCGCTCCTAAAGACTGTGAGCCACCTGCAATCAGGCAGCTTTGGGTTATTGAGATGCGCGCAGCTCTCATGCGCAAAAGCTGTAGAGTATAGCCGATGCCAGACCGATCTGGCAAGCGGCTGCTCAGTCCTTGCCCTTAAGCTGTCCCAGCACGGCAAACGGGTTGGGTTTTTCGACAGGGGCATCGAAGTCCTTGTCCACGGCCACCATCTTGACTTTGACCGGACAGGTGTCATGGCGCGGCACCAGGGGCAAGGCCATCAACACTTCGTCTTCAATCAGTGCAGCCAGGTCAAATTCACGGCTGGTGACCAGCAAATCCTCATCACATTCTTCGTCTTGCTGCTCGGCCACGGCTTCACTCTCCACAAAGCGGAACTCGCGGTCCACCTGCACCGCCACATCCACCGGACCCAGGCAACGCTGACACAGCTGCGGCACGCTGGTTTCCACCGTGAGGTGCAGCCAGGGGGACGGAAGCCCCGCTGCGTCCGGACGCAGTTCAACCAAGGCCGTCCAATGCAATGGGTTTTCGCCCGCTAGGCCTTGCACTTCCTGCATCAAACGCTCGTAATTCGATAGCGTTTCGTGACCTTCAATCTGCAGTTGCGTCGGCGCAGCGTGCGTGATATCCAAATGGGGGGGGTGCTTGTGTTCGATCATGGCAGGCAGTGTAAGAGAATCGCGGCATGACTTCATCGCCCACACGCCCATTGATTCTTGCCTCCACCTCGGTCTACCGCCGTCAGTTGCTCGAGCGCCTGCACCTGCCTTTCAGCGTCATTGCGTCCTACGTGGACGAGACCCCGTTGCCTGGTGAAACACCACCGGACATCGCCTGTCGCCTGGCCTTGGCCAAAGCCCGGTCGGTGGCGCAGGCGCACCCGGGTGCCGTGGTCATCGGCTCCGATCAGGTGGCAGACCTGAACGGCCACGCGCTGGGCAAGCCTGGCCACCACGCCCGCGCGGTGGCCCAGTTGCAGACGATGCGCGGCAAAACCGTGATTTTCCAGACCGCCGTGGCAGTGGTTTGCCTGGAGTCCGATTTCGCGCAAACGGAGCTGGCGCAAATCAAGGTGGTGTTTCGTCACCTGACCGACGCGCAGATTGAATCCTATCTGGCGGCAGAACAGCCTTACGACTGTGCAGGCAGTGCCAAAAGTGAGGGCCTGGGCATTGCCCTGCTGGAACGTATCGACAACGACGACCCCACTGCGCTGATCGGGCTACCACTGATTCGCACCTGCCGCTTGATCGAAGCTGCTGGCGTGAAGGTGCTGTGACTATGAGCGATACCGCCAATCCTTCCCAAGGCAAGCTGTACCTGGTGCCCGCGCCGCTGGACTTTGGCTGCGACGAAAATCCCGACCTGCAAGCCACCCTGCCGCTGGGCACGCTGCAAGCGGCGGCGGGTTTGCGCCACTGGGTGTGTGAAAACGCCAAATCCGCCCGCGCCTACCTCAAGCGCATCCATGCCGTGACACCGCTGTGCTGCAGCATTCAGGACATGCAGTTGGTGGAGTTACCGCGCGAAGTGCATAAAAAGGGTGACCACAACGGCCAATTTGACGCGCGGCCCCTGCTGCAACCCGCGTTGGCCGGACATGACCTGGGCTTGATCAGCGAGGCGGGTATGCCTGCCGTGGCCGACCCGGGCTCGTCGGTGGTGCGAGCTGCGCATGACCTGGGCATTGCGGTGGTGCCGCTGGTCGGGCCGGTGTCGCTGCTGCTGGCATTGGCCGCCAGCGGACTGAATGGACAGAATTTTGCGTTTGTGGGTTACCTGCCGCAAGACCCGGCAGAGCGCGGTGGGCGCATTCGTGAACTGGAAGCACTGGCGCTGCGCAGCGGGCAAACCCAGTTGTTCATCGAAACGCCCTACCGCAACCTCGCCATGCTGCAGTCCTTGCTACAACACTTGCAGCATAACACCCGCTTGGGCGTTGGGTCTGGGCTGACTTTGCCAAGTGCTCAGCTGGTGAGCGACAGCGTCAAGAACTGGAAGAAAAAAACCAATCCACTCGACAACGCCACGCCCACCGTGTTTGCCATCGGACGCTGAAACAGCCGGTTCAACAGCCGCACATGGGGCGGCCAACCGGCGTGGCCGTTGATTAACGCAGCGCCGCCGATGACTGGAGAGACTGCACCGCAGCGGACCCCATGGCCGCCCCAAAACGTTTCACCAGCCGCTCGGCCACGTTGTCGCGACGGGTGTAGTCGATGATTTCCTCGGCATGCACCACCTCACGCGCCACGTAATCCACGCTGCCCAACTGGTCCGCCAGACCCAGCTCAATGGCTTGCTGGCCGCTCCAGAACAGGCCGCTGAAAGTATCAGAGTCTTCTTTCAGACGGGAGCCACGACCGTTCTTGACTGCATCGATGAACTGCTGGTGGATCTGGTCGAGCATGGTTTGGGCGTACGCCCGCTGGCGCTCGGTTTGCGGGCTGAATGGGTCGAGAAAGCCCTTGTTTTCGCCGGCGGTCATGAGACGGCGCTCGATGCCCAGCTTTTCCATCAAACCGGTGAAGCCAAAACCATCCATCAACACGCCAATGCTGCCAACAATGCTGGCCTTATCAACGTAAATTTTGTCCGCCGACACGGCAATGTAATAAGCCGCCGAGGCACAGGACTCTTCCACCACCGCGTACACCGGCTTGTGGTGCAGCGCCTTGAGACGACGGATTTCATCATTGATGATGCCGGCCTGCACCGGACTGCCGCCAGGCGAATTGATCAGCAGCACCACGGCCTTGGCACCATCGTCTTCGAAGGCCGCGCGCACCGACGACAGAATCAGTTCGGCGCTGGCTTCGGCACCCGAGGCAATTTCGCCCTTGATCTCCACCACGGCCGTATGCGGTGTCGTGACGTTTTGATTGCCTTCGGTCTGATTAAAAACCACCCAGGCCAACCCCACAAAAAAAGTCAGCCAGGCCAGCCGCACAAAGGTGCGCCAGCGCCGGGCCAAGCGCTGCTCGGTCAGTGATGCAAAGGCCAGCTTCTCCAGCGTCGCACGCTCCCAGCCGGGCGCTCCAGGCGCATCTTTTGATATGCTTTCAGTAGCTGCTTGCCCTTTATCCATATGGACTTGAGCCCTATTTTCCATATTTTCTGACGATGGCGTTGCGCCCGTTTTGTCAGCGTCTAGAGGTTCTGTCATAGGTAATTTTCGGGTTGAAGATGTTCGGAAGTATGCCAGTGCACCATGTCATCGCCCTCGCTGACCTCGATCTTGACCAGACCACCCCGGCACGGGCCCAGACGACACTGCCCGGTTTGCGGTGCGTACAGGGCACCATGGGTGGCGCAGATCAGCCAATGGCCGGTCAAGTCAAAAAACTGGTTGGGCTGGTAATCCATTTCCATTGGCACGTGCGAGCAACGGTTCAGATAAGCGTAAACCGTGCCAGCGTAGCGCACGGCAAAGGCAGCGCAGCTTTGTGAAAAGTACCGCACTTCAAAAGGGACCGCCGCACCGCTGTCTTGCAGTTGGGCCGACTGGCACAGGTAAACCGCTTCAGCCATCACGCTTCAAGCGGTCCTGACACCGACATCGACCAGCTCAGGCATTGGCCAGCAACCAGTCATGCAACTGGGTCACGCTGTGCGCCACGTAAAGCGGTTGCAAGGCATCAAACACAGCATGGTCATGCGCGCCGTAGCTCACGCCGACACTCGGGCACCCAGCATTGAGTGCCATTTGCAGGTCGTGGGTGGTGTCGCCAATCATCAGGGTGCGCTCGGGCGGCACGTCAAACTCGGCCATCAACTCGCGCAGCATCAGCGGGTCGGGCTTGCCGGCTGTCTGGTCTGCCGTGCGCGAGGCATCAAACACACCGGCCAACTCGACGGTCCGCAGTGCCTCGTCCAGCCCACGGCGGCTTTTTCCCGTGGCCACGACCAATAAATGGCCACGTGCCTTGAGGGCCGCCAGCAACGGCAACGCGCCTTCAAACAGGCTGATCTCGTGCTGGATCGCAAAGTAATGGTGACGATAGCGGTCGCCCAGTTTCGGGTAGAGCTCTTTGGGCACATCGGGCGCGGCATGGGCCAAGGCCTGCATCAGCCCCATGCCGATGACGTAGGAAGCCGCCTCAAAGGTCGGCTCCTTGCCGCCCACATCGCGCACAGCTGCCTGGATGCAGCGGGCAATGATGGTGGTGGAGTCAAACAGGGTGCCATCCCAGTCAAAGGCAATCAGGTCAAAGCGGCGTGGGGTCATGGTGTGGCAGAGTTGGGGGATGGCGGCAGCACAGAGGCTGCAAACTGGGCGAGTTCGGGCGGCAAGTCTGCCAGCAATTCCAGGCGCTCGCCGCTGGCAGGGTGATTGAGTTGCAAACGCCAGGCGTGCAGAAACATGCGTTTGAGGCCGGTTTGGGCACCTGCGCGGGCCAGCAACTTGTTAAGTTCAAAGTCACCATATTTGTCATCACCCAAAATCGGGTAGCCCTCGCTGGCCAGATGCACCCTGATTTGGTGCGTGCGCCCGGTTTTGATGGTGACTTCCAGCAAGGAGCAGTCTTTGCTGGCTGCGCGAACCTTGACCAGCGTGACCGAAGGCATGCCGTCCGGATCGTCGCGCGACACCACCTTGACGCGGCGCTCCCCGGCCTGCGCGTCGTTGCCGTCCAGCAAATATTTGTGCAGCGGCTTGTCCAATACCTTTAATTTGGCGGGCCAGTGGCCGCGCACCATCGCCAGGTAGGTCTTGCCGGTTTGGCGCTCGCGGAACTGGTCCTGCAGGTTTTTCAAGGCGCTGCGTTTTTTGGCCACCAGCAAAATGCCGCTGGTTTCGCGGTCCAGCCGGTGCACCAGTTCCAGCAATTTGGCGGCAGGTCGCGCCATGCGGAGCTGCTCGATCACGCCAAAACTCACCCCCGAACCGCCATGCACCGCCACCCCGGCGGGCTTGTTGATGGCGATCAACGATTCGTCTTCGAGCAGTACCGGGAAGTCGCGCGCCGGTGCGCCACGCGCCACCTGCGCCTCCATTGCTTGCGCCTTTTCCGCCACCCGCTCGGAGATGCGTACCGGCGGCACGCGCAGCAAGTCGCCCGCTTGCAGGCGCGTCTCTGCACCAACACGGCCCTTGTTCACCCGGACCTCGCCGCTGCGGATCATGCGGTAAATGTGGGTTTTGGGCACCCCTTTAAGATGACGGATGAGGAAGTTATCCACGCGCTGGCCTGCTGCGTCCTCGTCGATGCAAAGGGTTTCCACTCTGGGGGCCGATGGAGCGGGATTGCCCCCTATAATGACTTTCACTGGCGAGCGCTGTAAGTGGTTGATTTAACAGAAAGTTAATTCGTTGGTTGGGTGAAGTTTAGTTCACGCACCACCTGCCTCGCCAGAAAAGTCGATACCGCCTGACATCCAGGCTGCAAACAGGAGACTACATGTGCCCTGTGGCAGTCTTGGTGACGGGTTCAAACGACGCTTTGAAATCCTGATACGGAATAACCAAAACTTGCAGTCCTGGACTGTGAGCGGAATGAAGTGATATGTTTGTGTTGATGTCCCTGATGTGTCTTTGCCAGCAGCGCGAAAACGTGCTGTTTGTTGGCGCGCATCTGGCATCGGCGCCCGTCAAACCGGCGCCAGAAGCTATTAGATCAATAGCAACAATTCCCACAGACCCGATGACTCCTCTCCACGCGCCACCGCCCAGACTCATCACTTGAGTCCGGGTCTTCGGCAGTTTCCTACGCATTTCATAGCGTCAGTTTGTGTATCAATAGCTCGGCATGAGCTTGTTTGTTGATATTTGAATTGAAGGAACGCTACCCATGAAACGGATGCTGATCAACGCCACCCAAGCGGAAGAACGCCGCCTGGCCGTGGTGGACGGGCAAAAACTGCTCGACTACGAAATCGAAATTGAAGGGCGCGAACAACGCAAGGGCAACATCTACAAGGCCGTCGTCACCCGCGTCGAGCCGTCACTGGAAGCCTGTTTTGTCGATTACGGCGAAGAACGCCACGGCTTTCTGCCGTTCAAGGAAATCTCCAAAACCTACTTTCAGCAGGGTGTGTCGGTCAGCCAGGCGCGGATTCAGGACGTGATCAAGGAAGGTCAAGAACTGCTGATCCAGGTCGAAAAAGAAGAGCGCGGCAACAAGGGTGCGGCACTCACCACCTTCGTGTCACTCGCTGGCCGTTATGTGGTGCTGATGCCCAACAACCCACGGGGGGGTGGCGTCAGCCGCCGCATCGAAGGTGAAGACCGCGCGGAACTTAAAGAAGCGCTGGACCAGCTCGAATACCCCAACGGCATGAGCATCATCGCCCGCACTGCCGGCATTGGCCGCAGCGCGCCAGAACTGCAGTGGGACTTGAACTACCTGCTGAAACTCTGGACCGCGATTGACGGCGCTGCCAAAGGTGGCAAAGGCGCGTTCCTGATCTACCAGGAATCGTCTCTGGTGATTCGCGCCATCCGCGACTATTTCAACAACGACATCGGCGACATCCTGATCGACACCGACGACGTGTATGACCAGGCCCAGCAGTTCATGGCACACGTGATGCCGGAACACGCTGCGCGTGTCAAGCGTTACCGTGACGATGCCCCGCTGTTTTCCCGCTTCCAGATTGAACACCAGATTGAAACCGCCTATGCGCGTACCGTAACGCTGCCCAGCGGCGGCGCCATCGTGATCGATCACACCGAAGCCCTGGTTTCGGTCGATGTGAACTCGGCCCGCGCCATCAAGGGTGGAGACATTGAGGAAACCGCCACCCGCACCAACCTGGAAGCCGCTGACGAAGTGGCGCGCCAGGCGCGGCTGCGTGACTTGGGTGGCCTGATCGTGATCGACTTCATCGACATGGAAGAAAGCCGCAACCGCCGCGAAGTGGAAAACCGTCTGCGCGACGCGCTGCGGCAAGACCGTGCGCGCGTGCAGTTTGCCTCCATCAGCAAATTCGGCCTGATGGAAATGAGCCGCCAGCGCCTGCGCCCGTCCCTGTCAGAGGGTGCGTCCATCCCCTGCCCGCGCTGCGGCGGCTCCGGTCACATCCGTGACACCGAATCCAGCGCACTGCAAATCTTGCGCGTGATCCAGGAAGAATCCCTGAAGGACAACACCGCCTCCGTGCTGTGCCAGGTGCCGGTCGAAGTGGCCTCGTTCCTGCTCAATGAGAAGCGCACCGAAATCGCCAAGATTGAGCTCAAGCAGCGTATCAACGTGCTGATGGTGCCCAACAAGTCGATGGAAACGCCCAACTACACGCTGGAACGTCTGAAGCACGACGACCCGCGTCTGGACAACATCACTGCCAGCTACAAGATGGTGGATGAGGTGGAAGATGTCACCGCCGTCACGCGCCGCGCCCAGGAGCCCACCAACCGGCAAACCCCGGTGATCAAGGGCGTGCTGCCCGATGCACCCGCACCGGTGGCCCCACCCAAACCGGAGCCAGTGGCACACGTGCCGCCGCCTGCCCCGGTTCAGCACCAGCCCAAAGCACCCGTCGCAACACCCGTCGTGATTGAAAAAGGCTTCTTTGGCTGGGTCAAGAACCTGTTTGCCCCCACACCTGTCGCCGCACCCGCACCCAGGGCTCCTGCCCCGGCATCGACGGCAGTGAGCGCCACCGAGCCGCGCGCACCCCAGCAGGGTGGCCGCACCGGCCGCGATGGCAGCCGCCGCAACGAGCCGCGCAATGAAGCCCGCAATGACCGGCCCGACGGTAGTCGTGGCCCGCGCGGCGAAGCACGCCCCGCCCGCCCTGAAGGTGGCCGCCCCGAAGGTCGTACCGATGGCCGTCCGGACAACCGCTCCAACCGGGGTGAACGCAACAACCGACCGGAGCGTGGTGAACGCTCAGACCGTGGCGAACGCACCGATCGCGGTCCGCGCAACGAGCGCCCGGACAGCCAAGTCAATGCCTTGACCCCGGAGTCCACGCGCCTGGAAGCGGATGCTCAGGTCACCACCGAGGGTGGTGCTGAGCCCAGCCGTAGCGAACCACGTCAGGAACGTGGTGGCCGGAGTCGCGGGGAGCGTCGTCCTCGCGGACCGCGTACTGATGGGGATGGCCGTCAGGCACCGGCCGCCGACCTGCCCAATGCCGCCTTCGACGGCCAGTCTGTGCCGGACGCAACAGCCGCCTCAGCAGGTGAGAACCTCAACGCCGGTGAGCCCGTCAACCAAGGTGATGCTGGCCCCAGGGAAAAACGCTCCCGTGATCGTTATGGTCGCGAGCGCAAACCACGTGGCGAGCGCACCGATCGGCCAGCCACTGACGGCGTGATGCCTGAAGATGCCCAGACGTCCTTGCCCTTGGGCGCAGCGTCTGATGCAGAGACCGATACCCCACCGCGCAAGTCCTACTTCAGCCCCCCTGCTGCCAGCGCGCCCGCTGTCATCAGCGCTGAACCAGCGTCTGTGCAGGCCGAGGAGCCCGTGGCACAACCCCCTGCACCAGCCGCTCTTGCGGTGACGACTGCGCCTGTTGCTGAACCTG
This sequence comes from uncultured beta proteobacterium, assembly GCA_903905735.1. Lineage (GTDB taxonomy): Bacteria > Pseudomonadota > Gammaproteobacteria > Burkholderiales > Burkholderiaceae_C > Rhodoferax. The sequence goes on along the minus strand of CAIVHU010000216.1, from coordinate 5,740 downwards.
TGGCGGTCGAACTGGTCACGGTCAAGCCAATGGCGCTGGCCAAGGTGGCGGATCCGGTCGCTGTGCCTGCTGTAGCGGCAGCGCCAGCAGTTGGCGGCATGCCCAAGGTGCAGGCTTACAACTTGCCGACCGAAGAACTGGCTCAGCTCGCCAACAGCAGCGGTTTGAACTGGGTGTCATCGGATGCCGACAAGGTCGCCGCTGCGCAGGCAGCCATCGCTGCCCAGCCCGAACCCGTGCGTGTGCCACGAGAGCGCCCACCGGCCGTGGTGATGGATGACAAGCCGCTGGTACTGGTGGAAACCCGCCGCGACCTGCGCGAGATGACGCTACCATTTGAACAGACAGAAACGCTTTAAACCCTCATAACGAAAGGGCTGTTTGCTATCAAAAAAAGGGCACTTGTGCTCTTTTTTTTCGGCTACTGTCAGGGTCAGACGGTTTCTGCGGCCTCGGTCAATACTGGCACCGGGCCAAAAAAGCCGCGGCGCACCAGCCCCGGGTGACTGCAGGCTTTGTTGCCGCCGCCGCGGCGGGCAAAATCCACTGCGCGTGCGGTGTTGTCCAAAGCACTGCCAGGCGAATCATCGGCTCTGACGGTGGTGAAACCACAGCTCACGGTGACACGCCCCACCTTCGGAAAATTGGTTTTCTCCACACTGGCGCGAAAACGTTCAAAAGCCGACAGCACCAGCGCCTCATCGGGGCAATGCATCAACACACCAAAACTCTCACCGTCAAAGTGGTAAAGCCGGTCATAGGTCCGGAAAGTGCTGCTCAGGATGCGCGCCACACGCTGCAACACATCTTCCACCACCGCAGCACCGTGTTTGTCGCTGATCAGGCCAAAGTTATCGATGGATGCCGAGCCCAGCCAGTAGTTGGCGGGCACGCGGTGGCGGCGCTCCTGCTCGACGGCAGTGTTCATGGCCGGCGCGGTGCCATCCAGGTCTTCAAGCACTGCGCTGTAAAACGCGTCGTCGAGCGATGTGCGGTTGAGCAGGCCGGTGAGCGGGTCGCGGTCGCTGTACTCCAGCAAGGAGTACATGTTGCGGTAAATCTGGCGCAGGGCATCCACCAAAGCCAGGCTATCAGGGCTCAAAGCGGCTTCAGAATGCAGCTCCAGCACGCCGGAGTCTTCCATCCGGGTATCCGAAAACAGTGGCAACAGCGTTATGCGCGGCCCGTCGGGTCCGGCCCAGGCCACTTCCACCAGATCGCGGGTCTGCAGGCAGGTGAGCCGGTCAGGCGCGTCTTCCAGCTTCACCAGGGTTTGAAAGTCCACCCTTTGCGGGTCAATCACGCGTCCGCCGCCCTTGACATCGAGCCGCGCAACTTCCAGCCAGCGACTGACACCCTCTTCGCGCACCACGCGCGCGATGACGATACGCTCTAGCGGCAACAGATCAATCAGCGCTTTGGATAGCGTGAGTTCAAGTAGATCCCGGTCCCGGTGATTCGTCAGTTTGACGATGTGTTCGATGAATGTGCTCATTGGCAAATCATAGACTTGATTAGCCCCCAAGTCACGCGAATGACCACAAGCCTGTCAGGTCTGCTGGCGCAGAGATGGCTCGGCAACTCAGCGCTTGCGGCGCAAGGTGACTTGGGCGGCGCTTTTCCAGGCCGCCATGGCCTGGGCTTCATCACCCTGTTGCTGGGCCAGTTCGGCCAGCACCTGCCAGGCACGCGTGAGCAAGCTGGCATCGTCCAGCCGGGGCAGGGCCTGGCGTATCAACTGCTGCGCCTTGCCCCAGAGTTGCAGATGCAAACATGCCACCCCAGCCAGATATTGCAAACTGGCATCCCCCGGCGCGGCCTGCTGGGCTTTTTCAATCCTGGACAGCCAAACCGTGTCAATGGAGGCACCAGCAGCAGAAAAACCGTTTTCCATCACCCGGATCAGGACGATCTTCTGATCTGGCTCGAGCCCTGATGCAGTCTGCGTCATGCGCTCCCAAACAAGTAGCAACCAGGTGAACGCCAGAGACACATCGCCGCCCAGCCTTAGCAGTCGACCCGCGGCGGCAAGCGCCACCTCGGGCACGTTCCTTTCAGTCGCCTCCAGCCGAGCCCACACCGCCACCAGACGCTCCGGCTCGTTGGCGGTCTGGATGTATTCCAATGCCAGCGCGCGCACCAAACTGAGCGCCGCCGCCTCGGAAAACGCCTTGTGCTTGACCAACAGGCGCGCGGTTTCCAGCGCCAGATCATTCTGGCCTGCCAACCGCGCCACCTTCAGCCGCAGCCTCAGCGCCACAGTGCGCCTGGCCACCCCGGAGGGTAACTGCGAGAGCCAGTCCAGCGCTGCACGCGGGTCACGGTCCTCCAGCGACCAGCGCACCGCGCGCAACTGCACACCTTCACGCGTGCTGCTGGCCTCGGCACTGGCAGACTGCGCGAGCGCCTGCTGGAAATGCACTTCACGCGCCGCCTTGTCCTGCAACGCCTGTGCACTCTCTGCGGCCAGCAAATGCGCCAGCACCCGCAGGCGCGCGGCATCGGGCCAGACCTCACCGCTACGCGTCATGGCGGCCTCGCGTGAGAGCACCAGCTCAGCCGCTTTGCGCGCGCGAATGAAGCGCCCAGCCACCAGGTGCGACAGCGCATCAAGCAGGGCCGAGTGCATGCTGCGCTCCTGATAACGCATGCGCCAGGACCTGGCCTGCGCCGGTATGGCAAACAGGGCCGATAGGGCTTTGAACGCGCCGTGCATCAAGGCGAACACCAGCAGCAAACTCAGCACCACCAGATTCAGCGACAAATCAACCCGGTAGGGCGGCCAGAACACCGTGATCGTGCCCGGATTCCCACTGGCAAACAAGGCCAGCGCCACGGCCACGCCAAACAGACCCAGAAACCACAGGGTGAGCCGCATGGTCAGCGCCCCGCTGACGCCGTGGTCAGCACCGCCAGGGTGTCATCCACCCGGGGAATCTGCAACTGGCGCATCTGCAGTTGAACCTGCTGCAGCAAGGCAGTGGCTGTCTTGGTACTGCGCGCCTGAGGATCGAAATATTTGCCAAGCGTTTCCTGGGCCACCTGCAGGTCAGCGCGTGCCGATCCGATTTGCCTTGACAGCAGGCCCAGGCGGGCGTTGAGCAGCTTGAGCTTGAAGTTTTCCCGCACAAAAAATGCCTGCTCAGGCGACACCAGGGCGGCATCCGGGGTCTCGATCCGGTTGACCCGCACCAGATTGCGCGCCTCGCCTACAACGTCGTACAACAATTTTTGCCAAGGCTGCACCGGCTTGGAAGCGGCTGCGGCGGCCTCATCGGCGGCCTTCTTGCGCGGCCCGACTGCGTTGGCCAGCACCAGATCGTCGGCCAGGCGCACCAAATCATCCAGCTTGGCCAGCATGGTCGGGGTGTCGCTCACGGCGGCTGACTTGACGCGCTCAATGTCCCGCGCAATGGCCCGCTGCAGCAGCGCCAGACGCGGCTGGGCAGCGCGCGTCACCCGCTGGTCCGCACTTTTCAGCGCTGCCAGCAGCGGCTCGACCGAGCCAGTCAGCTCCGCCTGCTGCTGCGCCAGGCGCAACGTGGCCTCAATATCGACCACCAGGTTGTCATCGCGTGAGCGTGACAGACTTTGCATCAACTCGTCAAGTTGGCTGCGCTGCAGCGCCACTTCACCGAGCCGGGCATCCAGCACCGCGACACGTGCTGCGGTTTCTTGTGCCATCGACAACGCCTGTTTGGACAGTGCTTGCGCTTCTTGAGATTTGTCTTGCGCTGAGGCGCTTTGCAATGCCAGCTGCGCCTGAATATTGCCGACCTTTTGCCACAACATCAGCGCAGCCAGCAGCGCGACAATGGCAAGTGCGCCCACCCATAGCGTCAGGCTGCGCCCGGGCGCGGGTGCAGCGGGCACCGCGCCAGCTTTGGGCAGCATCGAGCCAGCTCCAGGGGCCACCCGTTCTGCGGCCTCATTCACGGGTTCGTCATCTGTTTTATTGACATTGGTGGAGGGTAGGGACATGATCTTACGATCATATCCCCCCCATCGAACCGTGCTTGCGACTTTCACCGCACACGGCTCACGTACGACCACCGACTATTCGGCTTCAACGGGTTGCATAACCCTCGACCGTTTCGTCGGATTCAAGTCCCCCGTAGTGGAGACCGGCTTGAGAACCTTCAAACCAAGGGCGTGGACACGCCTGTGACAGACCGGGTGCAGCAACACCCGATTGGAGAGAGCGTCACTCCCTCCTAGCTGCCGTGGAACGATATGGTGGTCGTCCATGTTTTCCTCAGCTATGTCAATTTGTTGCTCACAGAGAGCGCAATTACCATTTTGTTCGAGCCACAGTTGCGATCTTTGAGCACTCCAGATGGCGCTACCCATCCTTTGCACTCGCAGTCGTTCGCCATACTCAACACAGTTCGGATGGAAGGGGTTGTAGTCCCCTTTGACCTTGATGTGCCGGACAATTTTCATGTCGGCCAAGTGATACAGCGGTAGCGGTATCCTGTCATCACCCCCGAACGGGTCGTCTTGTAGCCCTGCGAACTGTCTGCGTGAACCACACTGTTTCCAGTAATGGTCGTACACCCAGCCCGCTGTTTTGCGAGGATGCCGCCGCAGTCCCCAGCGCATCAACCTCCAATAAATCAGATGGTCAACTTTGCTGAAGGTCTGCTTTGCAACAACCCCTTTGTGGTACTGAGCCCAACCTTTAAGGATGGGGCTCAGGCGCTGTATCAGCGTTTCTGTTGGAACCGACACTGACGTGGCAATGATCTCTTTCACCTTTCCGTAGAACGCTTTCACGTTTTTCTTGGATGGTTTGATGAGCAACTTCCCGTTGTATTTGCGGAAGTTCCATCCCAGGAAATCAAAGCCTTGGTCGATCTGCACGATCCGTGTCTTTTCTTTGGACAGTGCCAAACCTCGCTCGCGCAAGAATTCGACGATCCATGGTTGGACGATGGTTTCCAACAGCTCTTTCGAGCTACCGGTGACCACAAAATCGTCTGCATACCTAGTCAGGTTCACTTTACTCTGCGTTGCCTTTCTGGTTCCCAGCTTTTCCCGTAGGAATCGCAGGAGACCCGTTTCAAGCCCGTTAAGAGTCACGTTTGCCAGTGTCGGTGAAATTATGCCGCCTTGCGGCGTACCCATCTCGGTGCGTTGGAGTTGACCTGCGTCAACCGCTCCACTTTTCAACCACTTGTGGAGCATCACGCGGTCCATACGGACGTTGTTTAGCAGCCATTCATGATTGATGTTATCAAAGAACCCTTTGATATCCGCGTCCAACACCCATTCAGCCGAAGCCTTCCGGGATAGGGTCACGAACAACTGGCTCCGTGCGTCGTGTGTTGACCGCCCTTTCCTAAAGCCATAGCTATTTGGATCGGATGCACATTCCACAGCAGGTTCCAGTGCAAGCAGAAAAAGCGCTTGCATCGCTCTATCGCGCATGGTCGAGATGCCCAAGGGCCTGAGTTTGCCATTGGCTTTGGGGATATAGACCCGCCTTAACGGCAGGGCCTTGTATCCCTTGGGGTTCAATCTCGATATCGCATCCCATTTCTTTTCCGGCGTGTCCCATAGGTCGTGATCGACGCCACTCGATCTCTTCCCCCGGTTTTCAGTCACTTTCCTGACCGCCAATGCCTTGGCCTGCCAGGATCGGATCAGGCTTCTCGTGAGTTTTGCAACTCTCCGGTAGTCCTTTTCCATTTCCGCCTTCGCGATTTGCATCTGTACTTTCCCGACAAATTTCATGATC
>CAIVHU010000215.1 GCA_903905735.1 uncultured beta proteobacterium | reverse complement strand
TGTGCTGCCCGTCTCTGCCAAATGACGCTCCACCGATTCCCGAAAACGGTGATGCGCGAAGACCCGCATGTATTCCGTGAAGTAGATGTGTGCGACACGTTGGTCACCATTGATAACCAGCATGTTCTCGTCGTTTTCATTGGTGCTGGGCAAACTCCAATTGGCTGAACCGGATAAGGTAGTAGGCGCACTCCCAAGTGGGTCAATCAGCATGAATTTGGCGTGTATCCAGTTGACATGGGACCCAAGGGGTGATGCTTCTTTCATCCAGCCATCAATGGACTTCACTTTGATGCTCGAACCCAGCGCCATGCCGACATTGGGAAGTCGTCGGATCCGAATCGTGTCGTCCTTGGTGGCTTGCCTTGACTCCTTGGTACCGCCATTGACATACATTTCCAGCAATGCATATCTCAACGTCTGATCGTTCTGGTCATATGCTTGGCGGAACTCTTTTGACATGCCGAACGGGAATGTCATGAAAAGTCCGCCGGCAGCCTGCGTGGCCATTTCTACATACAACCTACATGCATCCTGGCCCACGTGGGGAGAGAACACTTCTGACAGTGCGGGAAGGCTGCCTGATGCAGGAATTTCGTTATTCTGGTCTACCCATGTTCTCAACTCATCGCGCGCGGGGTCACTCTGTAACTCTTCCCAGAAGTTCAGAAATCGCTGGGCCAACCTCGCATCGTTGACAACATGACCCACATTGAGCTGTCCGTAGACGGCGTTGTCGCTCCAGTTCATTGATCCTGTCCAGATCGCTACAGGCTTTCTTTTGCGACTGAGAACGATGAACTTGTTGTGTGGAATCTTGGCGTTTTGCCGTGGCGTGGCGACGCCATCCAGGCCGGCCGTTTTGATGGCTTGAATGTTTTTTGGAGTGCCCTCATCACTAGCGACTGCACCATAGACTATTTGTACATCGACACCACGTGCTAGTGCAGAGGCCAGGGCATCCAGAATTTTGGGAAATTGGGCCTCATAAATTGCAACCCGTAAGCTGAAATCTGCATTCTTTGCAGGTTCAATGAAATCCAGTATCCCGGGCAAAAGGTCTCTTGCCAGCCACTGCAGTGCAGCATCTCCCGCTTTGAACGGGTCCACCAAGCCAAACCGCTTTGAATAAGCCTGAGAAGCAATGGCACCGCGATTGAAATAAACGGAATGCACATCACCCTCTGAATCCTCGGTAGAAATGGCAACCGTGGCGCCAGCCTGTTGCACGAGGGCACCTGGCTTTCCCGTCATCGGGAATACGCTGTACTTGTACTGATGCCCGGGCTTGGCCGTGTAGTCCGCCCACTGGAAGGACTGAAAAGGTGCAGTCAGACTGCTGACATCCTCTTGCACCGCCAACTGGCGCTGGGATTCAAAGGTCTTGATGCTTCGCAGCCAGGTGGTTTCCTGCTCGGAGAGGTCCTCTCTTTGAATTGCAAAGCCAAGCAAATTCTTAGTTTGCGCTTTGTCCATATCCATGCCCAGGAACACACAATGCGTGCCGGCAATGGCATTGACCGTCAATCCATTTTTAGAAATCCGCTTTTTCATAGACTGCTCCCATCATCTCGATCCAGGCACGCAATGGTCGAGAAACCTGAATTGCACATAAGTTGGCACAGCATCAAGGA
>CAIVHU010000214.1 GCA_903905735.1 uncultured beta proteobacterium | reverse complement strand
GTGGAACTGGGTGCAGGCTAACGGCGCGCTGCGCTCAATGGTGTGCCGTGGGCTGATGCTCATGCTGCATAGGCAGGGGTTGATCGAATTGCCGCCGATACGCCGCGTAATGCGCAACCCGTTTGTGCAGCGTGCTGTACCCGCTGGCGTGGTGGCGCAACTGATGGGACACAAACCCAGCGCGACCGCTGAGAAACATTACACGGTGCGACCGCTCGACCTGCTGCGCGTTCACCATGAAAAAATCGAGGCTTGGATTCTGGAACAGGCTGGGGTGACATTCGACGCGAAAGCAGAGCCGGGCAAACTACGCGTGGTGGCTGGGTGACTTGCATTCTCAATAAACGTAACTACAATAACCATTGATGAAAATCACATTCGACCCGCCAAAGGATGCCAAAAATCTGGCAAAGCATGGTGTTTCGCTTGGACTGGCTCAGTCCCTTGAATGGGACACGCTTGAATGCAAGCCTGACACCCGCCGTGATTACGGTGAGCCGCGCCAGATTGGATATGCCATTGCTGGCGACCGTCTGTATTGCGTGGTTTTCGTTGACCGTCCTGATGGTGCACCCACTGAGCGCCGCATCATCAGCCTGAGAAAAGCCAACAGTCGAGAGGTGAAGCACTATGACGCAAACAGTTAAGACCCGCAGTGGCCGGGTGCTGGTGTTGCCAACACCCGCCGAAGATGCCGCTATTGCCACTGGCATTGCAGCCGACCCGGACACCTACGAAGTAAGCGCCACTGAGTTCAAGCAAATGCGCCGCCCTGGCCGACCAATGGGCAGTGGCACCAAGACCCAAATCACATTGCGTCTTGACACTGACCTTGTGGAGAAGTTCAAGGCCACCGGGCCGGGCTGGCAAACCAATATCAATGCTGCTCTGCGTGATGCGGTGGTGCATGGGATGGTGAAGGCATAGGGCCGCATCGTGACTGGTCCGACTGGCGACATTCACCGGCAAGCCAAAATTTGGCACCCTCGATGGGTTCCACCGCCGACGCGCGCGCCGCGCACCTGGAAGCAGTGGCTGATGCCGTGGACCTACCTCAATCTGACCGCCGAACAGAAGTGGGCACTCAAGCAGTTTGATTGACAGTTTTTGCGCCATCTAGACCCGCCTCGAAACCGGGTTGAAAAGCCAGTCCTCCCCTGGCCTGCTGGTGCAGCCTGATTGGGAGTAGCACGGGAGGTGCTATGCATGTCGTTATTCACATTGAAGGCCGCGATGCGGTTCCCGTGAGAGCGGTCCTGTTGGCCACAGTCGGCAACGTGACACCCCAAGGTCTGGCGCTCGAATTGGCAAAGCCAGACGCTGAAAGAAGACTCACTGCCTACCGGTGCAGCCAAGCGGGACCAGTCCCGGTTAGAGCGGATGCATGGGGCATGCAACACGAAATACTCACCGGCATAGTTCGACGCTTCAAGCGTGAATAGCCGCAAAGTGATGACCTGGAACAAGTCGAACATTGAGATGCTGCCTGGCGCAAGTCGTTGGAATTGTTGCCCGCTGGTGTTTTCGTCTGGCTCGATCAACTCGAAAACTGGTACGGCACCACCTTCTACTGCATATTTCAGCCCATCGTAGACGGCGTTTCAAGCTGATCGTGGACGCGATTTCAGATTGATCGTGGACGCTGTTTCAAACTCATCGTGGACGATATTTTTGGGGGGAGGCGCGCAAGTGATTTCTTAAACCCGGCATAGGCTCAGCGCTTTTTTGCGAAAGAGCCCATGCCAACCAAAAGAGTCACCATGCGTCAAATCCGAGAATCACTGCGCCTGCACCTGCAGGCCAAGCTCAGCTACAACGAGGTCGGACGAACCCTCAAGCTATCCAAAAGCGTCGCCGGCAAATACATGTCCCTGGCCCGCGTGGCTGGCGTTGACTGGAACATGGCCCAAACACTGAGCGACCAGGAACTTGAGGCCAGGCTGTACAAGGCGGCGTTACCGCGTAACAGCAAACAGCAGCTGCCTGACTTTGCCAATGTGCACATTGAGCTCAAACGCGCCGGCGTCACCCTGCAGCTGTTGTGGGAGGAGTACGCCAAAGACAACGACCTGGCCTTCAAGTACACCAGCTTTTGCGTCAAATACCGCGAGTGGGCCATGGGCCTGAAACGATCCATGCGCCAGACCCACATCGCAGGCGAGAAGCTGTTCGTGGACTACGCCGGTCAAACCGTCCCCTTGATCGATGCCATCACTGGCGAGATCACCAAAGCCCAGATCTTCGTGGCCATCCTCGTGGTCGTGGGCATCATCAGCGTATCAGCGATGCTGAATCACGAGTACAACCGGCAGTCCGCACGGGCAAATGCAGTTCAAATACCTGACAAACATCCCGAATTGATATCCAGCCCAGGGCCCTATGGGGCAAACGATAAGGTTGTTGCTGGCCCCTACCAAGACAAAAAGCGTGATTGGTCAGGAAACCCTTTCGACAAATTTGATAGTGTCAATGAGATTTTGGCTCGCGCAAGACAGTTTCCCCAGCTAAATGAGCCGCGTGCATGGGCCGCGGTTCTCGCATGGCAAGAAAGCAATATGGGGGTAGATAAACGTTCGGCAAACGAGGCACTTTATAACGGAGTAGGTACTGTGTTGGCTGGATTGAAGGACGGCAGAGGTGTTTGCCGACCAGGGCGAGTTGAAATTGTGAGTGCCGCCCAAGCAAGTGCGTCATTTCCTGCGGGTACACAGCTTACCCTTCTTGAATGTGACCGATAAGATATCCCCAGGGTTGTGAATTCATGGCACCCAGCACCAGGACAGACACTGCCGGGTATGTCGTCAGGGTGATACAGCTCGCCTGACCGGCAAAGGGAGTATGAGTCTGACTGCTTCAATCGGGCATGTTACGCAGCCAAGGCTGTATTTCAAACTCACTTTCATCTTTGACTTTTGACGGCCAGCACTTCAACCGAGCAAAGAACCTGGCCACCGGGCCGCGCTGTGATTTGCGGTAGGCAGCAAGGTCATCAGGGTGCAGGCCGCGTTCTGGGTCATTGATGCGGTGCAGGCGGTGGCACCATGAGCACCAATAAGGACACATTCAAGCTGTGCACCCAAGCCAGCTACCAAATCGAGGCTATGTGCTTTGCCCTGAAAAATGCCGCACGGTCTCAGGATGTCTTCACCATTGACGCATTGCCCTACTTGGTGCAATCTCTGGCGCAGCGCATCAACGACCTAAGCGCAGCATGGATATTGGCGCAGGATGGCATGGATGATGACAACTCAGGGTTTGAGCAGGTCGTTTACGGCTTCTACCCGGAGGTGACAGCATGAACCGCGCCACCAATGCATCAACACCCGCGCCAGAGGACGAACCTGGAAACACCGACATTGACGGCATATCCGCTCTGGAAAGCATGGCCGGCGCAAGTGTGATACTGACCGGGCGTGGCGTGGCGCGCTGCAGCTCCTCCCTGGCTGGCATCCGTTCAATCACCGATGTGCTGCTTCAACTCGAATGCGACAAGGAAAGTATCGGTGGCATTCAGGCCAGCACACGCACCACGACCGGGCTTTTGCAGGCATTGGCAGTGTGTGCAGAATTTGTGACAGGCCACATCAACGAGGGTGGAATCACCGACTTATTCGCCCAATCCGTCAGCGTTGAATCACCAGTCTATTCTGAACTGAAAGCATTGCACGAACGCAAACGCAGAGGCACAGCAGCGGCAGCCTGACCCGGCACCCGGCAACGACAGACCCAGCCTGACCGGCTGGGTTTTTTGTTCTGGAGTTGCCTACAAACGAGCTAACCTCAGTGCGTTTTCACTGTCGGCCATCGCTCTGGCAGCGCTGAAGTGTGCGAAGTTCGCGTGAATGTCGGCCTCCTTGGCATAGCCATAGGCATGGTACAGAGCCGCATTTCGATGATGTACCGCAGCCTGTTCAAGTTGAGCCGCTGCTGCCCGGTGCAGAGATTCTGCGGTGATGACCGGTGCCGTGCTGTCTGGAATATCTTTGAAAGTCATATTCACCCCCCGAATGATGTTGAAGGCATCATATTTCTCGGATGCGATGTATCGGTGTTCAGGTCCGGTTACAGATTGCAACTTCAGTAACAGACCGGGCTGACCCCGATTGGCTTCATTTAGTTACATGAAACTTACAAACGTGCGATACACTGGCGACGGGCTACAGTCCCCCGCATGGTGTTCACCTCACAAGCGCGGCTCGCAAGAGATTCCAACCAGCACTAACCCTGCTGGTTTTTTTTTGGACCGGAGATTTGTGCCAAGTCCGGTTCTAACGGCATTGGCGCTGTCGGTGCGAATGATTTTTCTCTATTCTCTACGGCTTCAGTCCACGCGCCCCAATCAGTGTCACCGCCATTGCCTTCGATGACTTCGTGAGCGGCATCCCATTCTTCCTCGAAGGCCTCGAGGGGGGACTTCTTTGGAGCTACAGCATTTGGTTCAGGAATCATCGGCTGTGACGTTGCCAAAGTGGCTTTAGGGCGCTTGAACCAATTGGTAAACATCGGAATATGCTATCAGCGCGGGTATTGCTCTATGCAGCTTGTGGTTTCTTTCCTTGTCTGGCGCTGGCTACATGGTGGCTGCACGGTACAAAACCTGGTACCGCAGTCTGTAAAGAGTCTGTAAACGTCTGAAAGTGAAAAAGCCCACTATCGTTTAGATAGCGGGCTTTCCTTTATTGACTTGGTGGCCTGGGGCGGAATCGAACCACCGACACAAGGATTTTCAATCCTCTGCTCTACCGACTGAGCTACCGGGCCTGAGCCAAGAAGTATAGCAGGCTTGAAGGCACTACTTGACGAACTGGGCGCGCGCTTTTTCAGCTTCGCTTGGTACGTGACAAATTGACACCGAGTTGCTTGAGCTTACGGTACAGGTGGGTGCGCTCCAGACCGGTTTTTTCGGCAACGCGGGTCATGGAGCCGTTTTCCTTGGCCAGATGAAACTCGAAGTAAGCTTTCTCGTACTCGTCACGGCCTTCACGCAAGGGCTTGTCGAGCATGAAGCTTTGTGTCGGCTGGGGGCTTAAATCGGCCAGAGTGTCCTGTGCTGCGCCGGGCATTCCGGCAACTTTTGGCGGGCTCTCCGCGCGCGAGTAGGTCTGGCTGGACGGCGGTAAAGTGAGTTTGCGCAGCGACCCGCGAGCCAGCCCGTGCTCGACCGCCTTAAGCAATTTTTGTAGCGTGATAGGCTTTTCCAGAAAGGCCAGCGCACCGATACGGGTGGCTTCCACGGCTGTGTCTATGGTGGCGTGACCACTCATCATGATCACCGGCATGGTCAGCGCACCGGTGGCGGACCACTCCTTGAGAAGGGTTACTCCGTCAGTGTCAGGCATCCAGATGTCAAGCAGCACCAAGTCGGGCCGCTCGCGTTGCCTGGCGGCACGGGCTTGAGCTGCGTTTTCGGCTACTTCAACGGTGTGACCTTCGTCGTTGAGGATTTCACACAGCAAATCACGTATGCCCAGCTCGTCATCCACCACCAATATGTTTGCCATGTTTTTTTGTTTCCCTTTAGATCGTCTGTGCTTGATGCCCCGGGACTGCCTGAGTTGTACTGGCACGTTCCACCGCGAATGATAGCGATACTTGTGCGCCAGTTAGTTGTCCGTCTTGCAACTGGTTGACGATCTCGACGCGAGTACCGTGTTCGTCGGCTATCTTTTTCACAACCGCAAGCCCCAGACCCGTGCCCTTGTCTTTGGTGGTGACGTAGGGCTCAAAAGCCCGTTTGAGAATGTGATCCGGAAAGCCCGTGCCGCTGTCCTGCACGCTGAGGCGCACACGTTGCGCGCTGGCTAACCACTTGGTTTTGAGCACCACCGAATGTTCTGGATCGGCATGGCCTGCGCTTGCCGTGGCATCTTGCGCGTTTTGCAACAGGTTATGCAGTACTTGGCGCAATTGCTGCGGGTCGCCCTGTACTTGGGGACAAGCGGGGTCAAGTTCGGCAATGATGGGCACCTGCGCGTGGTCGGGAGCGTACAAATGAAGCACGTCTTGCACCAGCGCATTGAGGTCCACCGGCTTGAGATCTGCAGCGGGTAGCCTGGCATAGTCGCGAAACTCGTTGACCAGCCGTTTCATGGCATCCACCTGGTCGACGATGGTTTTGACTGATTTGGTCAGCAAGGCCTGCTCGGTCGGGCCGACCTTGCCGGTGAGCTTCATCTCCAGCCGTTCTGCCGAGAGCTGGATGGGGGTCAGCGGGTTTTTGATTTCATGCGCCAGCCGCCTGGCCACTTCACCCCAGGCCTGGGCGCGCTGGGCTGACACCATTTCCGAGATGTCGTCAAACACCAGCAAGTATTGGTTGCCGGGCAATTCAGCACCGCGCGCAATCAAGGTCAGGGTGGTGTTGCTTGGCCGCCCGGTGGGGTCGATGCTGGTGTTGCCCAACTCGAACGATTGTTGCCAGTGGTCCAGGTTGCGCTCATGGCCATGCGCCATGAAAGCCTCAAACTGTTTCTGAACGCTTTCGCCAAAAACCTTCAGTCCTTCAATATCGGCCAAGCGCTTGCCTTCATAGGCAGCCAGAGGCAGTTTCAAAATGCGTGTGGCTCCCGGGTTCGATGAGGAGATGGTTCCGTCGGGTCCCAAAACGAGCACCCCAGCCGTCAGGTTGTCCAGAATGGTTTGCAAATTGGCGCGCGCGGCGTTGGTTTGTGCCATGCTGCTCTGCACTGCCTGCCGAGCTTCGAGCAGTTGTTGCGTCATATCCGCAAAGGATCTGGTCAGGCCGTCAAGCTCGTCTCTTCCGCTCAACGAGGCCTTGGGTGAGAGGTTACCGGCAGCCACTTCCCGCACCCCGTCAGCCAGCACCAGCAGAGGGCGTGCAATCTGATTGCCCAGTATCACGGCCAGCAATACGCCTCCAAAGACCGCCATGAACAGACTCAGCGTCAAGGTGCCGATGTACATGCGCCGCAAGCCATCGCGCGCCAGCGCACGTTCCTGGTATTCGCGATTGGCCTGCGTGACCGCCATGGCGTTCTCTACCAGGGAGGAGGGCAGCGTCTTGGCAGCCAGCAAATAGCGTGACTCACCCAGGGTGCCGACACCCATGCTGTTGACCAGCGCCAGGACTTTGATGCGGGCCGTCACAGGCCCTGGTGTGCCGGCTTCGTCGAATCCCTCAATCCAGGTGATGGCGCGCTGGTTTCGTGCGGCGCGGAACTGCTGTGGCGTAGGCATATCAGGCGTGAGCTGGTAGCGCGACTGCCCGGCTGCGGCCACCAATCGCCCGGATGATCTCCAGAGCTGGAGATCATCCGCGCCCATCGTGTCGCGCGCGCGCTCCAACGGCAGGGCCACGCTGACATCTGCCTTGTCTGAGAGTTGTGACGCTGCTGCGCGGGTCTTGCCAACCAGGTCGGCAGACATGGCCTCCAGTGTCGTGCGCCCCAGGTTCAGCCCTGCGTCCAGAGCACTTTCGACCTTGACATCAAACCAGCTCTCGATAGAACGTGACACGAACTGGTACGACACTACATAAATCAGCACTCCTGGAGCAAAACCGGCCAATGCAAACACGGCCGCCAATTTGACCAGCAAGCGGCTACCGAATTTTTTCTGTCGCAGCCGCTTGATCAGCCGGTAAGCAATCCAGACGATGGCCAGCAGCAACAGGGAGGCCACCACCACGTTGACGGCAAACAGCACTTTGTAATTGCGCTCGTACAAATCGCGGTTGCTGGTGGCTTGCGTTAGCAAAAACAGGAGCACCAAACCCACAGCTACCATAGCAGTGAGGCCAAAACCAATGGTCCAGCGCAGGGCGCGTGATTTTCTCTGAGCCGTGCTGCTGGTGGGACTCACTTGGTGCGCTCCGGATCAAGCGCCTGAGAGATGCGCACGTCTATCACCCAGTCTGACTGGCCCAGGGTACCAATTTGTAACGGTCTGGGGAGTTGCGATGTGTCGAGCTCAAAACTGAAGACCACAAGATATTTGCCACTTGGATCAATGTCCTGCTCATTGGCGATCTTCCACCTGGACACTCGCCGCACGGCGGCCATGGCATCGTCGAGCCGGTCAAAGCTCTGGCCCAGCGTCAGACCTTGGGTGGCTTCTGTCATGTCCCCGTCACCCATGGTGAGTCGCCAGCGCCGTGTCAACGGGTGGTAGGACAGCCGCAGTTTGCGCTGTACCGAGGCGATGGTCTTGTTGGTCCAATACCAACGTTCCCGCAATAAATCGGCCTGCGCGACAAAGTAGATGGGAATGCCTTTGTACAAGGCATCTTCCACCACCGGCGGCAAATCAAACCCGAAGTGGGCTGACATCAGCACGCTGCCGTCCGATCGCTCCAAGGTCAGCGATGGATTGTTGCCAGGCTCCGCGGTGCCGGTCATCGCCTCTGCGGCATGCGCGAGGTTGCCCAATGACAGGCACAGCAGCGCAGCCGCCAGCAGCCAGGTCAAAAGCCTAGGCTGCTGTCTTTTCGAGAAGGGCGTAATAAAAGCCATCGTGGTCACCGCTGGGATTGTCGGTGTGCATTGCCGTGGGTTGATCGCCGCGGGGCAATAAATGTCCGGGAGATGCCAATATTTTGGCCTGGCTGTGGTGGGCTAGAAACGTCGCTATCTGCTGCTCCCCTTCGGCTTTAAAGACAGAGCAGGTGCAATACAACAAGCGCCCACCGGGTTTGAGCAAGGGCCACAGTCGTTTGAGCAGTCTCGCCTGAATGGCTGCCAGTTGGGCGATGTCAGTCTGCCGGCGCAGCCAACGGATGTCCGGGTGTCTGCGCACAATGCCCGAGGCAGAGCAGGGCGCATCCAGCAAAATGGCATCAAACAGCGTGCCATCCCACCAAGCGGATACATCGGCGGCATCGGCGGGCACAACCTTGGCACACAAGCTCAGACGCTCCAGCGTTTGGTGGATGCGTTCGCAGCGCTGCGGGTCCATATCCAGCGCGGTGACTCGCGCGTCAACCAGTTCGAGCAGATGGGCTGTCTTGCCACCTGGCGCAGCGCAGGCATCGAGCAGACGCAGTTGATCACTGGACTGCGCCAGTCCTGTCAGCAGCAAGGGGGCGGCCAGTTGCGCTGCGCTGTCCTGCACGGACACCCAGCCCTCATTGAAACCTGGTAATTGCTGCACCCCACAGGCGTACTCCAGAACGATGCCGAATGCTCCGACCATTTTGGCGGGGATGCCATCGTCGAGCAGCTTCTTCAGATAGTCGGCAGGCGTGCCGTGGCGAGCGTTCACTCGCAGCACCATCGGTGCATGCTGGTCGGCCGCAGCCAGAATGCTTTGCCATTGAGTTGGCCAGTCGGTTTGCAGTTGATGAACCCACCAGGCTGGATGGTTCCAGCGCGCTACCAGATCGCCATCGGTTTGTGACACCAGCGCGTCGCGCTCGCGCAAAAACCGACGCAGACAGGCGTTCACAAACGCCGCCTTGGCCTTGAGCGCAGGGGTTCGTTTGGCGCTTTCTACCGCTTGGTTGACCAGCGTGAACGCGTCGTAGGTGGCGTGTTGCGGGTGCCACAGCAAGGCCAGCGCAGTGCATAACAAGGCATCGACCAGCGTTGGCGGATTGCGCGGTGCCAATAGCTTGCGCAAGGCTTGGGCGCGCCCCAGGGATCGCAGCACTTCAAAGCACAAGGCCTGGACACCGGGGCGCAACGCTGGGGCTACCGCCGCCAGCGCCGCGGTGCCTGACTGCCCCTGGCGGATGGCATGCAGCACGTGGGTCACCGCTTGCAGTTGCTGCCACAGAGGCAATCGCTGATCATCGTTCATTGCGGATACATCATAAAAAACGCCCCAGGCCCTTGTCAATAGGGCGTGAGGCGCTATTTTTTGCAGAGCAGTCAGCTTATTCGGCTGCGGCCCCTTCACCCTGCTCAGCTTCGCTTTCGCCAGCCAGTTCGGCGGCTTCAGCTTCAGCAATGGCGCGGCGCTCGGCATCGTCCATGTTTTCGCGCACCTTGCGGGCATCGTGGTAAGCCATGCCGGTCCCTGCCGGGATCAGACGGCCCACAATCACGTTTTCCTTCAGGCCACGTAACTCATCGCGTTTGCCCATGATGGCGGCTTCGGTCAACACGCGGGTGGTTTCCTGGAAGGATGCCGCGCTGATGAAGCTGTCGGTGGACAAGGATGCTTTGGTGATACCCAGCAGCAAGTTGGTGAACACGGCGGGAACCTTGCCTTCGGCGCGCAAGGCATCGTTGGTGTTGAGCATTTCCGAGCGTTCGACCTGTTCACCGTTGATGTAGGTGGAGTCGCCAGCGGCTTCCACCACGACGCGACGCAGCATCTGGCGCACGATCACTTCAATGTGCTTGTCGTTGATCTTCACGCCCTGCAAGCGGTAAACGTCCTGCACTTCATCCACGATGTAGCGCGCAAGTTCTTCGGCACCCAGCAGGCGCAGGATGTCTTGCGGATCGGCCGGGCCATCGACCACGGACTCGCCCTTGTTGACGATCTGGCCTTCGTGCACCAGGATGTTTTTCTCTTTGGGCACGAGTTCTTCCCAGACCTTACCTTCAGGATCGGTGATCTGCAGGCGGATCTTGCCTTTGGTTTCCTTGCCGAAAGAAATGGTACCGGTCATCTCGGCCAGCACACCCTTGTCCTTGGGTGAGCGGGCTTCGAACAACTCGGCCACACGCGGCAAACCGCCGGTGATGTCGCGGGTTTTCTGACCTTCAACCGGGATCCGCGCCAGCACTTCGCCAGGGCCCACGTCCAGACCATCACGCACCTGCACTAGCGAGCCGATGGGGAAGCCAATGGTCACAGAGTGGTCGGTGCCGGGGATCTTGACTTCGTTACCAGAGGCATCGATCAGCTTGACTTGCGGGCGCACCACCTTGGCAGAACCACGGCGTTTCGGGTCGATGACCACCAGGGTGGACAAGCCGGTCACCTCATCGACCTGCTTGGCCACTGTCAGGCCTTCTTCCACATTCTCGAAACGCGCCTTGCCGGCAAACTCGGTGATGATGGGGCGGGTCAGCGGGTCCCAGTTGGCCAAAATCGTGCCGGCCTTGATGGCCTGGTCTGACTTGATGGTCAGGATGGCACCGTAAGGAACTTTATGACGTTCACGCTCGCGGCCATGTTCGTCGTGAATGATGATTTCGCCAGAGCGGGAAATCACCACCAGTTCACCCTTGCCGTTGGTCACATAACGCATGGTGGCGTTGAAACCAATGTTGCCGTTGGACTTGGCTTCCACGCTGGAGGCAATCGCAGCACGTGAGGCCGCACCACCGATGTGGAAGGTCCGCATGGTCAACTGCGTACCGGGTTCACCAATGGACTGTGCAGCGATCACGCCAACGGCTTCACCACCGTTGACCAGGCCACCACGGCCCAGATCGCGGCCATAACAACGGGCGCAGATGCCAAAGCGCGTTTCGCAGGTCAACGCGGTACGGACCTTGACTTCGTCGACGCCAGCGATTTCCAGACTGTCAATCAGGTCTTCGTCCAGCATGGTGCCAGCTGGTGCCAGCACCGAGCGGTTTTCAGGATGCAGGATGTCTTCAGCAGCGGTACGACCCAGAATGCGGTCGCGCAGGGATTCGATGGTTTCGCCGCCTTCGACGATAGCACGCATCAGGTAACCATTGTGCGTGCCGCAGTCTTGCTCGGTCACGACCAAGTCTTGCGTCACGTCTACCAGACGACGGGTCAGGTAACCCGAGTTGGCGGTTTTCAGCGCCGTGTCGGCCAGGCCTTTACGTGCACCGTGGGTGGAGATGAAGTACTCCAGCACGTTCAGACCTTCTCGGAAGTTGGCGGTGATGGGGGTCTCGATGATCGAGCCGTCTGGCTTGGCCATCAAACCCCGCATACCGGCCACCTGACGAATCTGCGCTGCAGAACCCCGGGCACCCGAGTCGGCCATCATATAGATGGAGTTGAATGACTCTTGAGGTACCTTGTTGCCATGGCGGTCAATGACTGTTTCTTTGGAGAGTTGACCCATCATCACCTTGGAAACTTCGTCACCCGCCTTGCCCCAGATGTCCACCACCTTGTTGTAGCGCTCACCAGCGGTCACCAGACCGGAGGTGTATTGCTGGGCGATTTCTTTCACTTCCTTCTCGGCGCGTTCGATGATGCCGGGTTTTTCAGTCGGCACCAACATGTCTTCGATCGAGATCGAGATACCGGCGCGGGTCGCCAGTCGGAAGCCGTATTGCAGCAACTTGTCGGCAAACACCACGGTTTCTTTCAAGCCGCACTTGCGAAACGAGGCGTTGATCAGGCGTGAAATTTCTTTCTTCTTGAGCGCCTTGTTGATGAACTCAAACGGCAGGCCCTTGGGCAGGATTTCGGACAGTAGGGCCCGGCCAGCGGTGGTTTCCCACAGCTTGGTCGAGGGCACCAGTTCGCCGGTTTCCTTGTTCTTGGTGTACTCGGTCAGACGCACATTGATGCGCGCGCTCATTTCGACTTCACCCGCGTCAAAGGCACGCTGGACTTCGCTCACGTCCGAGAAAATCAGACCTTCACCTTTGCCGTTGATCCGGTCACGGGTGGTGTAGTACAGACCCAGCACCACGTCCTGCGACGGCACGATTGACGGCTCGCCATTGGACGGGAACAACACGTTGTTGGAGGCCAACATCAGTGTGCGGGCTTCCATCTGTGCTTCGACCGACAAGGGGATGTGTACCGCCATCTGGTCACCGTCAAAGTCGGCATTGAATGCCGCACAGACCAACGGGTGCAACTGGATGGCCTTGCCTTCGATCAGGATCGGCTCAAATGCCTGGATGCCCAAACGGTGCAGCGTAGGCGCACGGTTAAGCATCACTGGATGTTCTTTGATGACCTCTTCCAGGATGTCCCAGACCACCGGCGTGCCGGTTTCGACTTCCTTCTTGGCGGCCTTGATGGTGGTGGCAATGCCCATGGCTTCCAGGCGCGCAAAGATGAACGGCTTGAACAGTTCCAGCGCCATCAGCTTGGGCAAACCGCACTGATGCAGCTTGAGCGTTGGGCCCACCACAATGACTGAACGGCCGGAATAATCCACCCGTTTGCCCAGCAAGTTCTGACGGAAACGACCACCCTTGCCTTTGATCATGTCAGCCAGCGACTTGAGCGCGCGCTTGTTGGCACCGGTCATGGCTTTGCCGCGACGGCCGTTGTCCAGCAAGCTGTCCACGGATTCCTGCAACATGCGCTTTTCATTGCGGGCAATGATTTCGGGCGCTTTGAGTTCCAGCAAACGGCGCAGACGGCTGTTGCGGTTGATCACGCGGCGATACAGGTCATTAAGGTCAGACGTGGCGAAACGACCACCATCCAGGGGAACGAGCGGGCGCAGATCCGGCGGCAGCACCGGCAGCACATCGAGCACCATCCACTCGGGTTTGATGCCGGATTTCTTGAACGCTTCCAGCAGCTTGAGGCGCTTGGTGTTCTTCTTGATTTTGAGTTCGGAGCCGCTCGGGTCATTGCGCAGCTTTTCGATTTCGGATTCGATATCGAGGTTTTGCAGCAATTCCTTGACGCCTTCGGCACCCATCTTGGCCTGGAATTCGTCGCCGTATTCCTTGAACTTGGCATCAAAGTCGTCTTCAGACATGATGCTGAATTTCTTCAGCGGGGTCATGCCGGGGTCGGTCACCACATAGGCTTCAAAGTACAACACACGTTCGATGTCACGCAGGGTCATGTCCAGCACCAGCCCCAAGCGGCTGGGCAGGGACTTGAGGAACCAGATGTGTGCGCAGGGTGCGGCCAGGTCGATGTGACCCATGCGTTCGCGGCGAACCTTGGTCTGGGTGACCTCAACGCCACACTTTTCGCAGATCACCCCACGGTGCTTCAGGCGCTTGTACTTGCCGCACAGGCATTCGTAGTCTTTGATGGGGCCAAAGATCTTGGCGCAGAACAGACCATCACGCTCGGGCTTGAAAGTGCGATAGTTGATGGTTTCTGGCTTTTTCACTTCGCCGAAAGACCACGAACGGATCTTTTCGGGTGAAGCCATGCCAATCTTGATGGCATCAAAGTGTTCGTCGGGCGTGAATTGCTTGAACAGGTCGAGTAATGATTTCATGTGTTGTCAATCCTTAAATTTGGTTCAAACAATCAAGAGCGTTCCAGTTCGATGTCCAGACCCAAGGAACGGATTTCCTTGACCAGCACATTGAACGATTCGGGCATGCCTGCCTCGATGGAATGCTCCCCCTTGACGATGCTCTCGTACACCTTGGTACGACCTTGCACGTCATCGGACTTGACAGTCAGCATTTCCTGCAATGTATAAGCCGCGCCGTAAGCTTCCAGCGCCCACACTTCCATTTCACCGAAGCGCTGACCACCGAACTGGGCTTTGCCGCCCAAAGGCTGCTGTGTGACCAGGCTGTACGGACCCGTGGAACGGGCGTGCATCTTGTCATCGACCAGGTGGTGCAATTTCAGGTAATGCATGTAGCCAACGGTGGTGGGCCGCTCAAAGCGGTCACCAGTGCGGCCGTCATACAAGTAGGCTTGCGTGCGCGTTTCGGTCAAGCCCTTGAGCTTGGCGATGTCGTCCGGGAAGGCTAGCTTCAACATGGCGCGGATTTCTTCCTCGGTGGCACCGTCAAACACGGGTGTCGCGAACGGCATGCCGGTGGTCAGATTGCCTGCCATTTCCAGCAACTGGTCGTCGCTGAGCTGGCTCAGGTCTTCCTTGCGGCCGGTGGTGTTGTAGATCTCTTCCAGGAATTTACGCAGCTCAGCCACGCGGGATTCGGCTTGCAGCATGTTGCCAATCCGTTGGCCAATGCCCTTGCCAGCCCAACCCAAGTGAACTTCCAGCACCTGTCCGACGTTCATCCGTGAAGGCACGCCCAGCGGGTTCAGCACGATGTCGCACGGTGTGCCGTCCGCCATGTGGGGCATGTCTTCCACCGGTACGATTTTCGAGACTACACCCTTGTTTCCGTGACGGCCGGCCATTTTGTCGCCAGGCTGCAGATGGCGCTTGACGGCTACATACACCTTGACCATCTTCAATACGCCCGCGGGCAGATCGTCGCCTTGGGTGAGCTTCTTGCGCTTTTCTTCAAAAGCCAGGTCAAAGCTGTGGCGGGTTTGCTCGTTGGAGTTCTTGATGCTTTCCAACTGGGTGGATACCTCATCGTCAGCCGGACGGATGTCAAACCAGTGGTAACGGTCCACCGAAGCCAGGTAAGCCTTGTCGATCTTGGTCCCCTTGGCCAGCTTTTGCGGGCCGCCGTTGGCGATTTTGCCGATCAGCAGTTTTTCGATCCGGTCAAACGCATCGTTTTCCACAATGCGCAACTGGTCGTTCAAATCGAGACGGAAGCGCTTCAACTCGTCGTCAATGATCTGCTGGGCGCGGCGGTCGCGCACGATACCTTCACGGGTGAAGACCTGCACGTCGATCACGGTACCTTGCGAGCCCTGATCCACGCGCAGCGAGGTGTCTTTCACATCGCTGGCTTTTTCGCCAAAGATAGCGCGCAACAGCTTTTCTTCAGGCGTCAGCGTGGTCTCACCCTTGGGGGTGACCTTGCCGACCAGCACATCACCGGGTTGCACTTCTGCACCCACGTAGATGATGCCGGATTCGTCCAGACGGTTGAGTTGCTGCTCGCTCAGGTTCGGAATGTCGCGTGTGATTTCTTCGGCACCGAGTTTGGTGTCACGCGCCATCACCACGAGTTCTTCAATGTGGATCGAGGTGTAGCGGTCTTCGGCCACCACACGTTCACTGATCAAAATCGAGTCTTCGAAGTTGTAGCCGTTCCAGGTCATGAATCCGATCAGCATGTTCTGACCCAGTGCCAGTTCACCCAGATCAGTCGATGCGCCGTCGGCGATCACATCACCCTTGTCCAGCTTGTCGCCCTTTTTGACGATGGGTCGCTGATGGATGTTGGTGTTCTGGTTGGAACGCTGGTACTTGATCAGGTTGTAGATATCGACACCCACTTCACCGGCTTGCGCTTCAGCGTCGTTGACGCGTACCACAACGCGGGTCGCATCGACATAGTCCACCACACCGCCGCGGGTAGCGGTCACTACCGTGCCAGAGTCAATGGCTGCCACACGCTCAATGCCGGTGCCAACCATCGGCTTTTCAGGGCGCAAAACAGGCACGGCCTGGCGTGACATGTTGGCACCCATCAAGGCGCGGTTGGCATCATCGTGTTCCAGGAACGGCACCAATGAAGCAGCCACCGACACAATCTGCGCCGGAGACACATCCATGTATTGGACCCGCTCTGCACCCACCAAAATCGATTCACCCGCTTCACGCGCTGAGATCAGGTCACCGGTCAGGCGGCCTTCTTTGTCGAGCGCAGCGTTGGCCTGGGCGATGACGTACTTGCCTTCTTCGATGGCCGACAGGTAGTCGATGTCCATCGTCACCTTGCCATCGACCACGCGACGGTAGGGCGTTTCGATAAAGCCGTATTCGTTCAAGCGGGCGTAAAGCGCCAGCGAGTTGATCAAGCCGATGTTCGGGCCTTCGGGTGTTTCAATCGGGCAGACGCGACCGTAATGGGTCACGTGCACGTCACGCACTTCGAAACCAGCACGTTCACGCGTCAAACCGCCTGGGCCAAGGGCAGAGACACGGCGCTTGTGGGTGATTTCCGACAGTGGGTTGGTCTGATCCATGAACTGCGACAACTGCGACGCGCCAAAGAACTCTTTGAGGGCTGCAGAAATTGGCTTGCTGTTGATCAGGTCATGCGGCATCAAGGGTTCTTGCTCGGCTTGACCCAGACGCTCTTTCACCGCCTTTTCAATGCGTGCCAGGCCCATGCGGTACTGGTTTTCAGCCAGTTCACCGACGCAGCGCACGCGACGATTGCCCAAGTGGTCAATGTCATCGACTTCGCCATGGCCGTTGCGCAGATCCACCAGAATCTTGACCACAGCCAAGATGTCTTCGTTGGTCAGCACCATCGGGCCGGTGGATTCCGGGCGGCCCATCTTGGCGTTGAACTTCATGCGGCCGACCCGCGACAGGTCGTAGGTGTCTGGGTTGTAGAACAGACGCTGGAACAGCGCTTGCACCGCGTCTTCCGTGGGTGGCTCGCCAGGGCGCATCATGCGGTAGATGGCCACACGGGCGGCAAATTCGTCAGCGGTTTCATCGGTGCGCAGGGTTTGCGAGATATACGCGCCTTGATCCAGTTCGTTGGTGTAGATGCAAGCCAGGTCCTGCACGCCAGATGTGCGCAATTTTTTCAGGAGCGCTTCCGTCAATTCCTCATTGGCCTTGGCGAGGATTTCACCGGTTTCGGCATCGACCACATTGCGCGCTACCACGCGGCCAATCAGGAAGTCTTCAGGGACTGACACATGGGTGGTACCCGACTGTTCCATTTCGCGGGTGTGGCGCGCGGTAATGCGCTTGTCTTTGGCCACGACAACCTTGCCGCTCTTGTCAGTGATGTCAAAGCGGGCGATTTCTCCGCGCAGACGCTCAGCCACAAATTCCATTTGTGCGCCGCTGTCCATCAGACGGAAGTTGTCGTTGACGAAGAAGTTGGCCAGGATCGATTCGTGGTTCAGGCCAATGGCCTTGAGCAGGATCGTGACTGGCATCTTGCGGCGACGGTCCACCCGGAAATACAAAATGTCTTTCGGGTCAAACTCAAAGTCCAGCCAGGAACCACGGTAGGGGATGATGCGCGCCGAGAACAGCAGCTTGCCCGAACTGTGTGTTTTGCCCTTGTCATGTTCAAAAAACACGCCAGGTGAGCGGTGCAACTGCGACACGATGACGCGCTCAGTGCCATTGATGACGAAAGAACCCTTGTCGGTCATCAGGGGCACTTCACCCATGTAAACCTCTTGCTCCTTGACTTCCTTGACCACCTTGTTCTGGGTAGTGGAGGATTCACGGTCATAAATGATCAACTGGACCTTGGCGCGAACGGCCGAGGCGTAAGTGAGTCCTCGGGTCTGACACTCACGCACATCAAAAGCCGGTTTGGCCAGGTTATATTCGAGATATTTCATCTCGACAAAACCATTGTGTGACACGATCGGGAAGGCGGCACTGAACGCGGCCTGCAGGCCTTCGGTCGAGCGTTTTTTGGGCGCTACATCCGCCTGAAGAAACGCCGTATAGGCGTCTTTTTGCATCTGCAACAAGTAAGGAATTTCGAGCACGCTGTCGCGACTGCCAAAATTTTTACGGATTCGTTTGCGTTCGGTGTATGAGTAAGCCATGAAATCTCCGGGCAACTGAGGAACTTGGGCGGTCCCTGGGCGACTTTTTTCTTGGTGATTGGCCGCTACCAATCTATGGCGGACAGTTGCACCTTGCGTGCAACCCGAACCAAGGCATCTTCTTCTGTCGGGGTGAGAAGACACTGAAAAACCATCTAAGAATGGTTTTTCAGTGTGTTCTTTAGAAACACCAAAGGCTGGAGGCCTTTGACAGCACTCCAGCCCTTTGACTCAACTCAATTACTTGAGTTCAGCCTTGGCACCTGCTTCAATCAGCTTCTTCAGGGCTGCGTCAGCGTCAGCCTTGGCAACGCCTTCCTTGACGTTCTTCGGTGCGCCATCAACCAGGTCCTTGGCTTCCTTGAGGCCCAGACCGGTGATTTCGCGAACTGCCTTGATGACCGAGACCTTTTGAGCGCCAGCTTCAAGCAGAACGACGTTGAATTCGGTCTTTTCTTCCACCACGGCAGCAGCAGCACCGCCGCCCGCAGCGGGAGCCGACATGGCGGCAGCGCTCACACCAAATTTCTCTTCGATGGCTTTCACCAAGTCGTTGAGCTCCATGACCGTCATGCTGTCGAGCGCGGTCAAAAATGCGTCTTTATCGAATGCCATTTTGATTTCCTAACAATATTGATTACGTTTGCTGCG
This sequence comes from uncultured beta proteobacterium, assembly GCA_903905735.1. Taxonomy (GTDB): domain Bacteria; phylum Pseudomonadota; class Gammaproteobacteria; order Burkholderiales; family Burkholderiaceae_C; genus Rhodoferax. The sequence continues at coordinate 3,387 of CAIVHU010000214.1, read as the reverse complement.
AGCGGTCAGGCTGCAACTGCTTCTGCGGGCGCGTCTGCTGGTGCTTCTGCGCCACCACCACGTTGCTCCGCCAATGCTGCCAACACCCGCGCCGTGCGCGAAATGGGGGACTGCATCAAGCCCAACAACTGCGCCAAAAGCACTTCCTTGGAGGGAATGCTGGCCAACTGCTTCACGCCCTCGACATCCAGAGCTTTTCCGCCGTATGCACCACCACGAATCACCAACTTGACGTTGGTCTTCGCGAAATCGGCCACCACTTTCGCGGCAGCCACTGCATCTTCAGAAAAGCCGTAGATCAACGGACCGGTCATCTGGGCAGACACGACTTCAAAGCCGCTTCCGGCGACAGCACGGCGGGCCAAGGTGTTTTTCAACACACTCAGGCTCACGCCGTTGCTGCGCGCGGTGGAGCGCAATTTGGTCATGTCGGCCACCGTGATACCCCGGTATTCCGCCATCACGAGCGTTTGAGCTTTAGCGGCGAGGCCAGTCACATCACTGATGACCGCTTCTTTCTCACTGCGATTTAGACTCAAGGTCAACTCCTTCTAAATGTGTCTTTTGGCGAATATCAAAACCTGCCTCCGGACACGCCATGTTTCAGCGACCAACTGTTAAGAAACCCTTTAATTCTTTGGCAGCGGGGTCGCCATCTGCGTTGGCGGTTAATTCATTAAGCACAAACTTTGCAAAGTAAAGGATGTACACCAACGGTCTTGGATGGCCTGCCGGTACCTTGCGGTACCAGCAACCCACCACGTCAGGCACCCTTTTCAGGGCACCCAATTTCTTGCATCAAGCGGTGATGGTTTGCAGATCGACGCGAACGCCAACACCCATCGTGCTTGACACAGCTACTTTGCGCAGGTAAAGGCCCTTGCTGGTTGCAGGCTTGGCTTTCACCAGTGCATCCACCAGCGCCGCCAGATTGCCTTGCAACTTGTCATTGTCAAACGAACGACGACCAATGGTGCCGTGCACAATACCGGCCTTGTCAACGCGGAACTGCACCTGACCAGCTTTGGCGTTGCGCACAGCGGTAGCCACATCAGGGGTGACGGTGCCAACTTTGGGGTTAGGCATCAAACCACGGGGGCCGAGGATCTGACCCAGGGTACCGACGACGCGCATGGCATCCGGTGCAGCAATCACCACGTCAAACGGCATATCGCCTGCTTTGACCATGGCAGCCAGGTCGTCCATACCGACGATGTCAGCACCAGCGGCGCGGGCTTCTTCAGCCTTGGCGCCTTGGGCGAACACTGCCACACGCTTGGTCTTGCCGGTGCCGTTGGGCAACACGACAGCACCGCGCACGACTTGGTCAGACTTCTTGGCATCAATGCCGAGTTGCACTGCCACGTCGATGGATTCATCAAACTTGGCATTGGCGCATTCTTTCACCAGGCCGAGCGCGTCACCCAGCGTGTACAGCTTGTCGCTGTCCACTTTGCCTGCGAAGGACTTTTGTTTTTTGGTCAAGCGGGACATTTAGACACCCTCCACATTCACGCCCATTGAGCGGGCTGAACCTGCGATGGTCCGAACGGCTGCATCCATGTCGGCGGCAGTCAGGTCCTTCATCTTGGTCCTGGCGATTTCTTCGAGCTGAGCGCGCGTGATCTTGCCGACCTTGGTCTTGAGAGCGTTGGCTGAACCCTTGTCAATCTTGACCGCTTTTTTGATCAGGATGGATGACGGGGGCGACTTGATGACAAAGGTGAAGCTCTTGTCGGCAAAGGCAGTGATCACCACGGGCAAGGGCAGACCGGGCTCGATACCTTGGGTCTGCGCGTTGAATGCCTTGCAGAACTCCATGATGTTCAAGCCACGCTGACCCAGTGCCGGGCCAATCGGGGGGGATGGGTTGGCTTTGCCTGCTGGGACTTGCAGTTTGACAAAACCGACGATTTTTTTCGCCATGTTTCACTCCTATCGGGTTCAAGCGCCGTTGCAAACTATTTGCATGCTCGGGCTCCCCGTCATTAACGACTCACGAGACAGACTTGATGCCGAGTCGGAAAGCATCAAGATCAAAACGGAGTACTGAACCAGGAGTGTTCAGTACACAATATCAGGTTTTTTCGACCTGCGAAAACTCGAGCTCAACCGGTGTCGAGCGTCCAAAGATGGTGACTGCGACGCGCACTTTGCTCTTGTCGTAATTGACCTCTTCCACCGAACCATTGAAGTCGGCGAACGGGCCTTCCTTGACGCGCACAAACTCGCCCACCACGAACTCCACCTTGTGGCGGGGCTTTTCGGTCCCCTCTTGCATCTGGCTGACGATCTTCAAAACATCGGCTTCAGAGATGGGAGAGGGGCGTGTCTTGCCGCCACCGACAAAACCAGTCACCTTGTTGGTGTGCTTGACCAGGTGCCAGGTCTCGTCATCCATGACCATCTCCACCAGCACGTAACCGGGGAAGAACTTGCGCTCGGTGGTTTTCTTTTGACCATTCTTGATCTCGACCACTTCTTCCATGGGAACCAGAATGCGCCCGAATTTGGACTGCATGCCTGCCCGGTTGATGCGCTCCAGAATGTTGCGTTCAACAGCCTTTTCCATACCGGAATAGGCGTGGACGACGTACCAACGCAAGTCCGGATTGACAGGTGCCGTAGCCAGGGTTTGTGCCGCAGTCGGCGTGCCCGGATTCGAATCCGCTACAACATCGTTCATTATTTTTTCCATCCAAGGATCAGGTCGTAAAAAAACCACTCAAGGGTTTTGTCGGTCAACCACAAGAACAGGGCCATGACAAAAACAAAGCCAAAAACGTATAACGTCATCTGAATGGCTTCACTTCGCGCAGGCCAAACCACCTTCTTCATTTCGCGAACCGAGTCCTGACCAAAAGCGACCAGCGCTTTGCCAGCTTCAGAGGTCAGAAAAATAACCACAGCCACCGCGAGCCCAGCCAGCAGACCCAGCCACTGAAACAGTGGGCCTTGTTTGCCCAGAGAATAGTAAGCAACCAGCGCCAGAACCACCGTTACTGCAGCGGCAGCCAGCTTGGCTTTGTCTGCAGTGGTGTTGACGGTTTGAACTTGTGGATTAGCCATTGTCAGTTGATATGCCGCTTGTTAACTAGCCATTGTGTTTGGCGCCCTACAGACGCATAAGCCCGCCGTTTGCACAGCGGGCTTTTGAAGCCACCTTCTGGCCGAATCAGGTGGCAGGGGCAGTAGGAATCGAACCTACAACCTTCGGTTTTGGAGACCGACGCTCTGCCAATTGAGCTATGCCCCTCCAGTCAATTAAGCAAGAATCTTGGCAACCACACCCGCGCCGACGGTCTTGCCACCTTCACGGATAGCAAAGCGCAGGCCTTCTTCCATGGCGATGGGGGCAATCAGCTTCACCGTGATCGACACGTTGTC
>CAIVHU010000213.1 GCA_903905735.1 uncultured beta proteobacterium | reverse complement strand
TGCACGGCGGTGAGGGCTTCCATCTCCACGCCGGTGGGGCCAACGGTTTCCACAGTTGCAGTACAAAAAACGGCGCTAGCCCTTGCTGCATCTGCGTGAAGCACTTCAAACTCAATAGCAACGCGGGTGAGCGCCAGCGGGTGGCACAGCGGGATCAACTCGCTGGTTTTCTTGGCCGCCATGATGGCGGCGACGCGGGCAATGCCCAGCACGTCGCCTTTTTTGGCCGTGCCGGACTCAATCAGTGCCAGCGTGGCGGGTTGCATCTCGATGCGGCCGCCAGCCACGCCAATGCGGTGGGTGGCGGCCTTGGCGGCCACATCCACCATGTGGGCTTGGCCCTGGTCGTCAAAATGGGTGAGGGTGCTCATGACAAATCGTTTCAAAAATGAGTGACCGGCGCGTGGCGGGGTCACCGAACCTTTACGCTTGGCTGGCATCATACGGGCTGGTGAGCATCTGTGGCCCGCATGGCCTACCATGTCAGCACTTTAAGCCGGGTATGAAAACTATGTCAAATTGGCCTCCAGCCCTTATCCGTCAAGGGCTAGCAGCTATTGCTATTGCGGCGGCTTGCGTGGCTTTGCCCGCTGGCTTGAGCGCACAGCCTGTGCCTGCCGCCGGCAGCACAGACGCGGGCGGCAACACGGCTGCACCCTTGCCACTGCTGGGCGACGGCAGCGCCATGGGCAGCGCCGACGAGCGCCGCCTGGGTGATCGCATTGCCCGCGAGCTGTTTCGTGACCCTGACTATCTGGACGACCCGGTGCTGGCTGACTATGTGCAAGGGGTCTGGCAGCGCCTGCTGGCCGCTGCCCGCCAGCGCGGCGAGCTGACGCCCGAGATTGATGAGCGATTTGCCTGGCAGGTCATGCTCGGGCGTGACCGCACCATCAACGCCTTTGCCCTGCCTGGCGGTTATCTGGGGGTCAACCTGGGCTTGATTGCAGTGGTCAGCAGCCGTGACGAACTGGCCTCGGTGCTGGGCCATGAGCTGAGCCACGTCACGCAGCGGCATATTTCGCGACTGATCGCCAAAGACAGCGCGCAGACACCGTGGATGATCGGTGCCATGATTCTGGGCGCCCTGGCGGCCAGCAAAAACCCCGACGCCGGCAGCGCCCTGATGGTGGGCGGGCAGGCCGTGGCGGCACAAAGCCAGCTGAATTTTTCGCGCGACATGGAGCGCGAGGCCGATCGTATCGGCTTTGGCGTGATGACCCAGGCCGGTTTCAAGGGGCAAAGTTTTGTCACCATGTTTGACAAACTGCAGCAAGCGGCCCGGCTCAACGATGCGGGCAGTTACCCGTATTTGCGCAGTCACCCGCTGACCACCGAGCGCATTGCCGACATGGAGTCGCGCCTGCCGCTGGGTGCACCTCACCCGGTGGCAGGCACGCCAACCATGTTGCACGCCATGATGGCGGCGCGCGCGAAGGTGCTGTCCAACATGGGCGTGGATGCCTTGCGTACCTGGCAGCTTCAGGCCGACGACGCCGGGTTGCGGGCGCAGCCCGCAGCCTTGCAGGCGGGCACCTTGTATGGCGCGGCGTTAGCGGCCCTCAATCTGCATGAGGCAGCGCTGGCCAGGCAGGATCTGGCACGGCTACAGGTACTGACAGCGCCCGATGCCAGCTCGGCTGCGCCGGTGCGCTGGCTGGAGGCTGAAATCGATCTGTCGACGCGCGACCTGTCGATGCCACAACTGCAGAGTCTGGCAGACAGGCTGGGCCTGGCACCCGGGAAATCCATCCCTCTGGCAGAGATGCGCCGACCTCAGCTGATGTTGCAGGCGCAGGTGGCGCTGCAAATCGGGCAGCACGACACGCTGGCCGCCGTGGCCGGCAATCTGCAGACCTGGCTGGCGGTGTACCCGCATGACGCGCTGGCGTGGCAGGAACTGAGCCAACTGGATGCGGCTCAAAACCAGCGTTTGCGTGCCCTGCGCGCCGACGCCGAGGCGCAGGCATCACGGCTGGACTATGCCGGTGCCATGGACCGGCTGCGCGCCGCGCAAGACCTGATGCGCTCCACAGAAGCACAGGGCCGTGCAGAAGACCACATCGAGGCGTCCATCATCGACGCGCGTCAGCGCCAGATCGAGGCCTTACTTAAGCAGCAGGCGCTCAACAAATGAGTCGATCACCAGGCCGAAGGCTGAATAAATCAGCGAGCCCAGCAGCGCTGCGCCAAAGCCGCGCACATAAAAGCCCGCCATCACCCCCGAGGCAGCCCAGAACATCAGCGCGTTGATGACAAACAGGAACAGGCCCAGCGTGATCAACGTGACCGGCAGCGTCAGCAGCACCAGGACCGGGCGCAGCACCATGTTGAAGAGCCCAATGACAAACGACGCCATCATGGCCGCGCCAAAGCTGCCCACCACGACACCAGGGTAAATATAGGCCACGCCCAGCAGGGCAGCTGCGCTGAGCAGCCATTTGAGGATGAGTTTCATGGGACTCAGCTTACCCCGAAAGCGCGGCGTTGTCTGCCGGGCGTCAACCGCCGTGCATCAATCTGATGCCATGCGCCAGTGGGCTCACACGCCGCCCACCGCCAAGCATCAGCCGCCCAACTGCTGGCTGACCTGCGCGCCGCGTTTCTTCCACCAGCCGGCCACCAGCACGCCCACGACCACCAGCACGTACACCACCCAGCGCGCAGTTGTCTGCAGCGGCTCGGCCGCCACATCACCATGGAAAGCGCCGAAGACCCCTTTCAGGAAAGGCTCGCTCACTATCATTTTTGCAGCTGTCAGGGCCAGCACAGCGCCGCCGAGCTGGACGATGAGCGGAAAGCGCTCCACCAGTTTCAGCACCAACGCGCTGCCAAACACCACAATCAGCACACTGATCAGCAGGCCGATGATGACCAACTCCAACGCGCCATGCGCGGCTCCGACCACGCCCAGCACATTGTCCATACCCACGAATGCATCGGCGACGATGATGGTTTTCATGGCCCCCCAGAAGGTGTTGGCCGTCGGGTCACCGTGCCGGTCTTCGCTGACATCGGCCAGCAACTGGTATGCCACCCACACCAGGCCCAGTCCACCGACGAGCATCAAGCCTGGTATTTTCAGCAGCCAGAAGGTGCCAAACGCCAGCATCGCGCGCACCGCGATCGCTCCGACGGTACCTGAGACGACAGCCAGGTTTTGCAGATGCGGAGGCAAATTGCGCGCCGCCAGCGCAATGACGATGGCGTTGTCACCCGCGAGCACCAGATCAATCAGCACAATGACCAGCAACGCCGACCACCAGAGGACAGTAAAAATTTCCATGAAGCGATTGTCAGTCCAAGCCGGGCTGCCTGGAGACGGACAGGCAACAGGGCCCTGACGGGCCCCGGTCCATTACAGCGAGATACCGCCGGAGACTTCGATGACTTCACCGTTGATGTAGCTGGCTTCGTCACTGGCCAGGAAGGCATAGACGTTAGCGATTTCTTCGGGCTTGCCCAGGCGGCGTGAGGCCACTTTTTCAGCCATCTTGGCCAGCACTTCGGGTGGCATGGCAGCGACCATGGGGGTGGTGATGAAGCCAGGTGCCACAGCATTGGTGCGCACGCCCTTGGGGCCGAGCTCGCGGCTCCAGGTCTTGGTGAAGCCGATCACACCGAATTTGGTGGCGGCGTAGTTGGTCTGACCAAAGTTGCCATACAAACCGACCACCGAGCTGGCGTTCAGAATGACGCCGCTGCCTTGCGCGACCATGCCGTCAGCCACGGCCTGGGTGCAATGGAACACGCCACGCAGGTTCACGTCGATGACCTTGTCAAACTGCGCTTCGGTCATTTTTTGCAGGCGGGCATCTTGGGTGATGCCGGCGTTGTTGACCAGCACGTCGATGCGGCCAAACTGGGCCTTGACCTTGGCGACGACATCGTTCACGACAGCGCGCTGGGTCACGTCCATGACATAACCTTCGGCAGTTGCACCCAAAGCGCGGCATTGCGCCACGGCCTCGTCCACGCTCTCTTGCTTGACATCGCAAACAATCACAGTGGCACCCTCTTGGGCGAATTTCAGCGCGGTGGCCAGGCCAATGCCTTGAGCTGCGCCAGTGATGATGGAAACCTTGTTGGTAAGACGTGCTGTCATGATGATCCCGATCTGTTCGTTAGTAGAAACCCTGAATATTTTAGGACTTTCACATTGCATGAAATTGACGATTTTTGATCACACGTCGCGCACCAGATTCACACAACAAATCGGCCTCAAGCCCTTATGGATAAAGGGTTAAAAGCTACTTTTTAGGAAGCATATTTCACGGTAATGGGCGCGTGATCCGAGAACTTTTCACCTTTATAGATGGCCACCGACTGCGCCTTGGCCGCCCAGGCCGGGGTTGCCAGGTGGTAGTCCAGTCGCCATCCGACGTTTTTGGCATAGGCCTGGCCCCGGTTGCTCCACCAGGTATAGGCCTCATCGGTGGCCGTGGGGTGCAGTTGCCGGTACACATCCACCAGGCCGCCCTCGGTCAGCAATTTGGTCATCCAGGCGCGTTCTTCGGGCAGGAAGCCGGAGTTTTTCTGGTTGCTCTTCCAGTTTTTCAGGTCAATTTCCTTGTGGGCGATGTTGACATCGCTGCACACGATGAACTCGCGCTGCGCTTTCAATTGCTGCAGGTGCGGGTAGATCAGGTCCAGAAACCGGAATTTGGCCTGCTGGCGATCCTCACCGGACGACCCACTGGGAAAGTAACAACTGATGATCGAGCGTTTGGCCGTCGGGGTGTCAAAGCGCAGCTCCAGGTAACGGCCTTCCGTATCAAACTCACCGCCGTCAAAGCCTGCAATGACATCGCTGGGCTCCTCGCGGCAGTAGATGCCCACGCCCGAGTAGCCTTTTTTGTCGGCCAGATGAAAATACCCCGGCAACCCCGCCAGGTGCTCAAAGCGGTCGGCCAGGTCGGGGGCTTGCGCCTTGATCTCTTGCACACAAATACAATCGGCTGCACTATTGCGCAACCAAGCCTCCAGACCTTTGCTGGTGGCAGAGCGAATACCATTGAGGTTCAAGCTGGTTAATTTAAACAAGGAATTCCCCATGTCAGAGGGTGTTGGAATCGAAACCTGCCAGGACCCTGCGCGGGACAACCTGGCGCAGGATTTTGTGCAGTTTGCGGTGGCGGGCGGGGTGCTGCGCTTTGGCGAGTTCAAGACCAAGGCGGGTCGGCTGAGCCCCTATTTTTTCAACGCTGGCCTGTTCGATGACGGGGCCAAGCTGGGCAAATTGGCGCAATTTTATGCGCAGCGTCTGCTGGCCAGCGGCATCGAATTCGACATGATTTTTGGCCCCGCGTACAAGGGTATTCCGCTGGGTGCCGCGCTGGCGGTCGAGCTGGCCCGCCTCGGCCACAACGTGCCGTTTGCCTACAACCGCAAAGAAGCCAAAGACCATGGCGAAGGCGGCACGCTGGTTGGCGCGCCGCTGCATGGCCGTGTGTTGATCGTCGATGACGTGATGTCCGCTGGCACCGCCGTGCGTGAATCCATCGCCCTGATCCAGCGCGCCGGGGCCACCGCCCACGCAGTGGTGATTGCGCTGGACCGGCAGGAAAAAGCCACCGAAGACGGCCAAGATGTGAACCACAGCGCGGTGCAATATGTGCAGCACACGCTGGGCCTGCAGGTGTGTGCCATCGCCCGGCTGGGTGACTTGATGGCCTACCTGCAACACAACAGTGTGCCAGGCCTGGCCGATGCCTATGACCGGGTGCAGGCCTACCGTGACCGTTATGGCGTGGACAAGCCATGAGCCTTGCCTTGTTTGCGCAAAACCAAAAGTCGTGCTGGACCTGTGCTGGTGCGCTGATGGTGGGGTTGCTGGTCACAGCGGGCCACGGAGCCGCCCATGCACAGTCATCGGCGCAATCGCAGCTTCCTACCCCCGAGATTTACACCTGCACCGATGCCAAAGGGCGCAAACTGACCTCGGACCGGCCGATTTCCGATTGCCGGGACCGCGAGCAAAAAATCCTCAACCCCAGTGGCACCGTGAAAGCCCGCGTCGGACCCACGCTGACGGTCCGGGAACGCAATGATCTGGAAGCCAAAGCCAAGGCCGAGCAAGCGCAGCAGGCCATCCTGGATGAAGAAAAACGTCGAGACCGCGCCCTGCTGGTGCGCTATCCCTCGCAAAGTGTGCATGAAAGGGAAAGGGCACAAGCGCTGGCGAACATCGGCCTTGTCAAGCAAGCCGCCATCGCGCAGGTCACCGAACTGCTGGCGCAAAAGGCCAAGCTGCTGGACGAGATGGCTTTTTACGAGAAAGACCCCAGCAAAGCCCCGCAAAAACTCAAGCGCCAGATCGACGATATCAACCGGACGCTGGCAGCGCAGGGCCGCTTCATGGCCGACAAAGATGCCGAGGCCGCTCGCGTGAACGCCCGGTTTGATGAGGAAAAGACGCGCCTGGCACCCTTGTGGCGAATGACCGCGCCTGCCGCACCTGCCATGGACACCTCAGGCGCTGCAGCGGACAGGCCGGACTGACCTGGTTTAACCCGCCAGCTTTTTCCGCAGCAGCTCGTTCACCTGCTGCGGGTTGGCTTTGCCCTGGCTGCCTTTCATGATCTGGCCGACCAGGGCGTTAAGCGCCTTGTCGTTACCGGCGCGGAACTGTTCCACGTTTTTCGGATTGGCAGCCAGCACGGTATCGACGATTTTTTCCAGCGCACCGGTGTCGTTCATCTGCTGGAGGCCCTTGGACTCGATCACGGCGTCAAGGCGCGCCAAATCTTTGATCGCACGATCCGCATAGGATTCAGTTAGCGAGTCTCCACCGATCTCACCCGCCGCCCAAAGCACCTCAAAGACCTGCCTGGCAGCGTTGTTGGAGACGGTACCGTCATCAATGCGTTTGATCAACGCAGCCAATAAACTGGGGCTGACAGGCGCTGTGGAAATGTCTTTTTCCTCCGCATTCAAGCGCCGCGAGATCTCACCCATGATCCAGTTGCCCACCAGCTTGGGCTGGCCGCAGATCCGGGAGGCCGCTTCAAAATAGCTAGCTACCTCCCGGCTCTGGGTCAAGGCTGTCGCGTCATAGTCTGATAAACCGTAGTCCGCACAGAAGCGCGCCGCCATGACGCGCGGCAGTTCGGTCATGCCAGCGCGCACGCGCTCCACCCACTCGGGTGCAATCACCAGCGGCGGCAGGTCCGGGTCGGGAAAATAGCGGTAGTCGGCGGCATCTTCTTTGCTGCGCATGGCGCGGGTTTCACCAGTGTCCGGGCTGAACAGCACCGTGGCCTGCTGGATGGCGCGACCATCTTCCAGCTCGTCAATCTGCCAGCGAATTTCAAAATCAATCGCCTGCTGCATGAACTTGAAGCTGTTCAGGTTTTTGATTTCGCGCCGCGTGCCCAAAGGCTCGCCAGGCTTGCGCACCGACACATTGGCATCGCAGCGGAAGCTGCCTTCCTGCATGTTGCCGTCGCAGATACCGATCCAGGTGACGATCTTGTGCAGCTCTTTGGCGTAGGCCACCGCCTCGGCCGTGGAGCGCATGTCGGGCTCGGTGACGATTTCCAGCAGCGGCGTGCCCGCGCGGTTCAGGTCGATGCCGGTCTGGCCAATGAAGTCTTCGTGCAGCGATTTGCCAGCGTCTTCTTCAAGGTGGGCACGCACCAGACGCACCGACTTTTTCTCATCACCCAGGTAAAACTCGACCGAGCCGCCCTGCACCACCGGAATCTCGAACTGGCTGATCTGGTAGCCCTTGGGCAAATCGGGGTAGAAGTAGTTTTTGCGGGCAAAAATACTGCGCGGTGCAATGTGCGAGCCCAGCGCCAGGCCGAGTTCAATGGCCCGCTCGACAGCGCCCTTGTTCATCACCGGCAGCGTGCCTGGCAAGGCCAGGTCGACCGCGCAGGCTTGCGTGTTGGGCTCAGCGCCAAAAGCCGTGGGCGCGCGGCTGAAAATTTTGGATTGTGTGGAAAGCTGGGCGTGTGTCTCGAACCCGATCACCACCTCGTAACCCCTGACCAGCAGGGATTTGTTTGCTACAGATTTTTCTTCCATGGCGGTACTCATCATCAAATTCCTTGGGGGCGCTGGGTATGCCAATCGGTGGCTTGCTGGAAGCTGCGCGCCACGTTGAGCAGGCGCGCTTCGGTCAGGTGGTTGCCCATCAGCTGCATGCCCACCGGCATGCTGCCCGTGCCAAAACCCACCGGCAGGCTCATGCACGGCAGCCCCGCCAAGGAAGCAGGCAGGGTAAAGATGTCAGCCAAATAGTCAGCCAGCGGGTCGTTGCCGTGACCACCCAAGGCCCAGGCCACCGTGGGTGCCACCGGCCCGGCGATCACGTCGCAGGCCTTGAAGGCTTGTTGAAAGTCGTCGGCAATCATGCGGCGGATTTTTTGCGCTTGCAGGTAATACGCGTCGTAGTAACCGTGGCTCAGCACATAGGTGCCGATCATGATGCGGCGTTTGACCTCGTCGCCAAAGCCTTCGGCACGGGTCTGTTCGTACATGCCGGTCAGGTCTTTGAAGTCCTTGGCGCGATGGCCAAATTTCACGCCATCAAAGCGACTCAAGTTGCTCGAGGCTTCGGCAGGCGCAATGATGTAGTACACCGGAATCGACAGCTCGGTGCGTGGCAGCGAGATCGGCACCAATTTGGCACCCAACGTTTCATACTGCTTGAGCGCGGCATCCACCGCCGCGCGCACGTCGTCGCTCAGGCCTTCACCAAAAAACTCGGCGGGCACGCCAATGCGCAGGCCGTCGATGGCGTCGTCCAGATGCCGGGTGAAGTCCTCTGCAGGCACGTCCAACGAGGTGGAATCACGATCCGGGTCAGGGCCGCACATGGCTGAGAGCAACAAGGCGCAGTCCTGCGCGCTGCGCGCCATCGGGCCGGCCTGGTCCAGACTGGAGGCAAACGCCACCATGCCGTAACGCGATGCCCGACCATAGGTGGGCTTGATGCCGGTGATGCCGCAAAACGAGGCCGGTTCGCGGATCGAGCCACCGGTGTCGGTACCGGTGGCCGCAGGTGTCAGTCGCGCCGCCACGGCGGCGGCGCTGCCACCTGATGAGCCGCCCGGGGTACGGGTCAGATCCCATGGGTTTTTCACCGGGCCATACGCCGAGTTTTCGTTGGCCGAACCCATGGCGAACTCGTCGCAGTTGAGCTTGCCCAGCGTGACCACACCGGCATCTGCCAGCCGCGACACCACCGTGGCATCAAACGGCGAGCGGTAACCCTCCAGCATCTTCGAGCCTGCGGTGGTGGCGAATTCCCGGGTGACAAAGATGTCTTTGTGCGCCATCGGCACGCCTTCCAGCGGCCCGGCGGTGCCTGCGGCCAATCGGGCATCGGCAACACGGGCTTGCGCCAGCGTCACCTCCTCATTGGTACCCAGAAAAGCGCCCAGATGAGCGTGGGTTTTGGCGCGGCTCAAAAAGTGCTGGGCAGCCTCCACACTGGAGACTTCGCGCTGGCGCAGGGCGTCGGCCAGCTCGGTGACCGTCAGGTCATGCAGATCGGTAGAAATGGTCATGGTGAAAATTGCTTGGACTTACTCGATGACTTTGGGCACTAGGAACAGGCCTGATTCGACGGCAGGAGCGCTGCGTTGATTGGCTTCGCGTTGATCGGGTTCACTGGCCACGTCCTCACACAGGCGCAGGGCCATGCTGCTGGTCACATCCACCGGGTGGGCCAGCGGCACGATGCCGGTGGTATCCACCGCACGCATTTTTTCAACAATACCGAAGAAATCGTTGAGTTGCGAGCACAGCCGCGTGCGCTCCTTGGGTTGGAGGCCAAGCCGGGCCAGATGGGCCAGCCGGTCGATGTCGGTCAGGGTCAAAGACATAGGTTTTCCGATTGCAACAAGGTGTAATTAGGAGTGGGAGCAGCCCTGCAGCTCAGGTTGTACACAGGCGATAGGGTATTATCTCGCCTTTGGGCAGCAGCCCGAAACGGCATGGTTTATTGCCGACAAACCACAATTTTTGTACATATTACAGGGTGACACATGAGCCGAAGCGCTCCTTGTGCCCGAGAGGATTTATTCATGTTCGGAGCATTTCGTCAGTACTTCTCCACTGACTTGGCCATCGATCTGGGCACCGCAAATACCCTGATCTACGTACGCGACAAGGGCATTGTGCTCGACGAGCCCTCTGTGGTGGCGATCCGCCATGAAGGCGGCCCGCAAGGCAAAAAAACCATTCAGGCAGTCGGCAAGGAAGCCAAGGCGATGCTGGGCAAAGTGCCCGGCAACATTGAGGCCATCCGCCCGATGAAAGACGGCGTGATTGCCGACTTCACCGTCACTGAGCAGATGCTCAAGCAGTTCATCAAGATGGTGCATCCGCGCTCGGTTTTCCGGCCCAGCCCGCGCATCATTATTTGCGTGCCCTGCGGCTCCACCCAGGTGGAGCGCCGGGCCATCCGCGAAAGCGCGCTGGGCGCGGGTGCCAGCGATGTCTATTTGATTGAAGAACCCATGGCCGCCGCCATCGGTGCCGGCTTGCCGGTCTCGGAAGCCTCTGGCTCCATGGTGGTGGACATTGGCGGCGGCACCACCGAGGTCGGCGTGATCTCGCTGGGCGGCATGGTTTACAAGGGCAGCGTGCGCGTCGGTGGTGACAAGTTCGATGAAGCCATCATCAACTACATCCGTCGCAACTACGGCATGCTGATTGGCGAGCCCACTGCAGAGACGATCAAGAAGAACATTGGCTCAGCTTTCCCGGGCAGCGAAGTGCGCGAGATGGAAGTGCGAGGGCGCAACCTATCTGAAGGCGTGCCGCGCAGTTTCACGATCTCCAGCAACGAAATCCTCGAAGCCCTGACCGACCCGATCAACAACATTGTTTCAGCCGTGAAGAACGCGCTGGAACAAACGCCGCCCGAACTCGGTGCCGACATTGCCGACCGCGGCATGATGCTGACCGGCGGCGGTGCGCTGTTGCGTGACCTGGACCGGCTGCTGGCCGAAGAAACCGGTCTGCCGGTGCTGGTGGCCGAAGACCCGCTGACCTGTGTGGTGCGCGGCTGCGGCATCGCATTGGACCAGATGGAACGCCTCGGCTCCATCTTCACCAGCGAATAAGCGACGGGGTCAGCGATGCCTCTGGGTACGCTGGACAGATCGCCGCCCCCATTCTTCCGGCAGGGGCCGTCGGCCTTTTCCAAGCTGGTCTTTTTTGGTGTCCTGTCCATCCTGCTGATGGTGGCGGACAACCGTTTCGGGATCATCAAGCCGGTACGCTCAGTGATTGCCACCGTGCTCTACCCTTTGCAGTGGACGATGTTGCAGCCCGTCATCTGGACGCGCGACGGGAGCAAGTATTTTGAATCGTTGAACACCTCGCAAACCAACGAAGCAACTGCCCAGTACCGGCTCGGTCTGCAATCGCAGCGGGCCCAGCAGGTCGAGCAACTCACCTTGGAAAACGCCCGCCTGCGCGCGCTGCTGGACTTGCGCCCGCGCGTCAACGCGCCTGCCCTTGCAGCGCAGGTGCTGTACGACGCGGCTGACCCCTTCACCCGCAAAATCATCATTGACAAAGGCGCGCTGGCTGCGGTCCGGCCTGGCTCACCCGTACTGGATGAGCTTGGCGTGCTGGGGCAAGTCACACGCGTCTATCCACTGGTCAGCGAGGTCACCCTGATCACCGACCGCAACCAGGCCATTCCAGTGCAAAACGCCCGTACCGGTTTGCGCGCCTTGGCGTTTGGTGACACCTCCTCAGGCGCGGGTTTGCTGGAGCTGCGCTTTCTGGATGCCAATGTCGATCTGCAGGCCGGTGACTTACTCACCACCAGCGGCATTGACGGGGTTTATCCGCCTGGATTGCAGGTGGCGCACATCAGCAAGATCGAGCATGGCGCGGACTCAGCCTTTGCACGGGTGCGTTGCGAGCCTGTAGCGGCGGTCACCAGCGGTTTGCATGTGCTGGTGTTGCAGCCCCTGGCCGGCAACATCCTGGCCCGCCCGGAAACGACGGCGAGCGCACCCGTGACCAAAGAAAAAGGTGCCAAGCCATGATGATGCCGCGCGGCCAGCAGTTGCTGCTGCCAGCCAACCCCTGGTTCATCTGGGGCAGCTTGCTGACGGCGCTGGCGCTGAATATGTTGCAAAACATGGGACTGTGGGGGCGCGCCGCCTGGCTGCCCGACCTGGTCGCCGTCACACTGGTGTTCTGGGCCATTCACCAGCCGCTGCGGGTGGGCGTGGGATCGGCATTTTTGCTCGGCCTGGTGATGGATGTGCAACAGAGCGCCCTGCTGGGCCAACACGCCCTGACCTACAGCGCCCTGTGTTTTCTGGCGATTGGCATCCATCGGCGGATCTTGTGGTTTTCGGTGCCCAGTCAGGCGTTGCAGTTGCTTCCCCTGTTTGTGGCGACGCATGCCTTGACGGTGGTGATGCGTCTGCTCGGTGGCGATTTTTTTCCAGGCTGGCAGGTGATCCTGGCACCTGTACTTGAAGCCTTGCTGTGGCCAGTGGTCAGTGTGCTCCTGTTGCTGCCGCAACGCCAGGCCCCCGACCGTGACGAGAATCGGCCACTCTGAACCATGACGGTGATCCGCAACGTTCAGGCAGAACTGTCGCGCTTTCGCCTGCGGGTGCTGGTAGCCAGCATGGTGGTGGTGGTGTGCTTTGGGCTGGTGGGTGCACGACTGGTTTACCTTCAGGTCAACCGCCATGAAGACTTGCTGGCGCAGGCTGAAAACAACCGCACCGCCATCGTACCGATTGTTCCCAACCGGGGCCTGATCCTGGACCGCAACGGCGTGGTGCTGGCCAACAACTATTCGGCTTACACGCTGGAAGTCACACCGTCAAAAGTGGTCGATCTGGAGCAGACGATTGACGAGTTGGCCAAGGTGATTGAAATCACCCCACGCGACCGCAAGCGTTTCAAGAAGCTGCGCGAAGAGGCCAAAAGCTTTGAGTCGCTGCCCCTGCGCAGCCGTCTGACCGACGAAGAAGTGGCGCGGTTTGGGGCACAGCGCTACCGCTTCCCTGGTGTTGACGTCAAGGCCCGGCTGTTTCGCAACTATCCGTTTGGCGAACTCGCCAGCCATGTCATCGGTTACATCGGGCGTATCAATGCCGCAGAGAAAGAGGCGCTCGACGAGTCTGACGACACAGCCAATTACCGTGGTACCGACTACATTGGCAAGCTTGGCGTAGAACAGAGTTTTGAGACGCAGTTGCACGGCATCACCGGTGTGGATGCCATGGAGACCTCGGCCTCGGGACGGGCCACCCGGCGTTTGACCACCCACCCCTCAACGCCAGGCGACACCGTCAGACTGTCCATCGACATCAAACTGCAAAAGCTCATTGAGGACCTGTACGGTGATCGCCGCGGTGCGCTGGTGGCGCTGGACCCCAAAACCGGCGATGTGCTGGCGTTTGTCAGCAAACCCACCTTCGACCCCAACCTGTTTGTCGAAGGCATTGACCAGGACAACTGGCAACAACTCAACGAGTCCATCGACAAACCGCTGCTCAACCGCGCCCTGCGTGGCACCTACCCGCCGGGCTCCACCTACAAACCGTTTCTGGCGCTGGCCGCGCTGGAGACCGGCACCCGCTCGCCCACCACGCTGATCAATGACCCCGGCTACTACATGTTTGGCGGCCACCGCTTTGGCAGCCCCGAAAACGAGCGCGGTGGCATCATGGACATGCGCCGTGCCATCGCCGAGTCCAGCAACGCCTACTTCTTTTCGCTGGCCAATGAGCTTGGCGTTGAAAAAATGCACGACATGATGGCCCCGCTGGGTTTTGGTCAGATCACCGGCATCGACATCCACGGCGAGGTGCGCGGCGTGCTGCCAAACCAAGCCTGGAAACGCAGCTACTTCAAACGCCCGGAGCAACAGAAATGGTACGCAGGTGAAACCATTTCACTGGGTATCGGGCAGGGTTACAACAGTTTCACCATGCTGCAACTGGCGCAGGCCACGGCGACACTGGCCAACAATGGCATCAAGCACAAGCCCAGGCTGGTGATGTCCATCCAGGATGCGCGCACCCATGTGGTCACGCCGCTGGATGCCGAGCCCGGCGAAAACCTCGGTTACAAGCCAAAGAACATGGAGATCGTTCGCCAGGCCATGGTAGCAGTGACGCAGGAAGGCACATCGAAGGGTGTCTTCGTCGGCGCGGGTTATCTCAGCGGTGGCAAGACCGGCACTGCACAAGCCGTGTCGCTGGGCAAAAACGAGAAGTACAGCGCCATCCGAATGGAAGAGCGCAAGCGCGACCACGCCCTGTATATTGCCTTTGCGCCTGCGGATGATCCCAAAATTGCGATCGCCGTGATTGTCGAAAACGCCGGATTTGGAACGACTGCAGCAGCGCCCATTGCCCGGCGTGCCTTTGACTACTGGTTGCTCGGGCAATACCCCAACGAGGAAGATATCGCTGCAGTGCGTCTGGGCAAGGCGACGGCACCGATTGGCACGCCGCGTCTGGTGGCTGATGTGCCGCTGCCTGTGGGTCTGGGAACCCCCACCGTACCAGCTGCGGCAACCAGTGCCGCAACATCAACGCCACCCGCAGCAGCGCCAGCCAGGGAGGTCACACGCAAGTGATGCGGTCGCGTCCGTCCTGCTTGGAGCGGTAAAGCGCGGCATCGGCGCGGGCGGTCAGGGCCTGCGCGTCTTCCCCGGCCTGCCGCAGCGCCACGCCGCCGGAAATCGTGATCGTCAGCACCACGGCCTGGGTGCGCCGGTCACGGATTTTCAGCGCCTTGGTACGGGCGCGAACCAGTTCGGCCAGCTTGTGGCATTCCTCGGCCGTGGCCTCAGGCACCAGCATGGAGAATTCTTCACCGCCGTAGCGCGCGACGCTGGCCGACGAATCGGCCGGCACACAGCTTTTGAGCACTTCGCCAATCGCCTGCAGCACCCGGTCGCCCATGACATGGCCGTGCGTGTCGTTGACCTTTTTGAAGTGGTCTATATCGAACATGATCAGTCCGTGCGCTCGCCCCTCGGGCACGGGCCGGGCCAGCATATCGGCCAGCTTCTCATCGAACCCCTTGCGGTTGAGCACCTGGGTCAGCGCGTCCAGCAGGGACTCGTCACGCACGCGGGTAAGCTCGCTTTGCAGCCGCTGGATTTCAGACTGGCTACCCTTGACCTCGGACTCCAGCGCCTGGGCTGAGTCACGCATGCGCGCTGTGCTCTCAATCGCTTGGCGCACCATGGGGGTGGTCAGCTTGTCATTCAGCGCTTGCAAGCCGATCGCCAGGCTCTCCAGTTGGGTGCCGAACTGGCCCGCGTTGATGCCGGTGCTGCCTGCCGCGTTGGCCAGGGTGGCCATGACATTCTGCAGCTCATTGCCAATGCGGTGCATGGCTTGCGGGTCCACATCGGCAATGTGTGACTGGTACAGGTCGCGCAGGTCTGCATCGGTCAATCGTGGGCGGCTTTGCAGCAATTGTTCCAGCGCCTTGGTCAATTGCACATTCATGCCCGCCGCATACTCAAACCAGACCGTGTAGCTCAGCGGGTTGAACGCTGCGTCATGCTGGCCCATGCGTGCCAGAACGATACGCAGCAGTTCTGCGCTTTGTTCTTTGGACTGGGGGTAACGCAAGATCATCTTTGTTGGGTAGGGGCATCCACGACAGTATGGGATGACACCGAGTTACCGCAGAAATGCGTCATAACCTGTCTTAAAAATGAGAGCACTGACGACCAAAAGAAACACGCCACGCACAAATCCCGTGCCGTGTTTGAGCGCCAGGCGTGTGCCCAGCAAACTGCCCATCACATTGGCAATGGCCATCACCAGCACAAAATGCCACCAGATGTGGCCCTTGGCAATGAACAGCGCCAGCGCGGAGAGGTTGGTCGCGGTGTTGATCAGCTTGGCCGCCGCCGAGGCACTCAAAAAGTCGTAGCCCAGCAGCCGCACAAACGAAAACACCAGAAAACTGCCGGTACCCGGGCCAAAAAAACCATCGTAAAACCCGATGATCAGGCCGATGCCGGCGGCCACCAGTTGCTCGTGTCCGCCCGCAAAACGCGGTGCGTGGGTGCGCCCCAAATCTTTTTTGGCCAGCGTGTAGAGCAGTACCGCCAGCAGCACAAATGGCAGCAGTTTGCGCAAAAAATCCGGCGAAATCACGGTCACCAGCCAGGCACCGACCAACGAGGCGACCAAGCCTGCCACCGCTGCAGGCCACAGCGCGGACCAGCGCATCTGCACCCGGCGGCTGTATTGCCAGGTGGCCATGCCGGTGCCCCAGATGGATGCCCCCTTGTTGGTGCCAAACAGCGTAGCCGGGTGGGCGTCGGGAAAGGTGGCAAACAGCGCAGGGACCAGAATCAGCCCGCCGCCGCCCACAATGGCATCGACAAACCCGGCAAACAGGCTGGCGAGCGACACAATGGCAAATTCCATACCCGCATTGTCGCATTCAACCGTGTCACAGTTGATTCACTATTCATAGCTGCCTGCCCTTGATTGACAAGGGCTGCAGGCTGATTTGATTTACAAATTAAAAAAGGCACCGGGTTTGCCGGTGCCTTGTCTCTTTTTATGTCTGACCGCTTTGGGTCTGTCTCCAGGGGCCTTTCACCATCTGTGGGCGTAGCGCCCGGGTGATGGGGTCAACTGTACGCGGCAAACAGTCTTGCCGCCATCCGGACATACCCTTGTCGCGTTTACCCTTGGTGAGCCGTGTTTGTCATCAACGGTTCACGCGGCGCTGGCATCGACGATGATCCAGCGCGCGGCCTTTTCGGCCAGCATCAGCGTGGGTGAATTGGTGTTGCCGCTGGTGATGGTCGGCATCACACCCGCGTCCACCACCCGCAGACCGGCGATCAGCCCGCCGGGGCCGCGCACGCGCAGGCGCGAATCGACCACCGCCAGCGGGTCAGCGTCGCAGCCCATCCGGGTGGTGCCCACCGGGTGAAAAATGGTGGTGGCAATGTCGCCAGCCAGGCGCGCCAGCTCGTCATCGGTCTGAAACTGCACACCGGGTCTGAACTCTTGTGGCTGGTAGCCGGCCAGCGCTGGCTGGCTGACGATGTGGCGGGTCAGGCGTAGCGAATCGGCGGCCACCTGGCGGTCCTCAGGTGTGCTGAGGTAATTGGGCGCAATCGCCGGGGCTTGCCTGAAATCGTGCGAGGTGATCAACACGCTGCCCCGGCTGGTCGGATTCAGATTGCACACGCTGGCGGTGAACGCTGCAAACGGGTGCAGCGGCTCGCCAAACGCGTCCAGGCTCAGTGGCTGCACGTGGTATTCGATGTTGGGGTACGGCTGGCTGGCGTCGCTGCGGGTAAAGGCGCCTAACTGGCTGGGGGCCATGCTCATCGGGCCGCTGCGTTTGAAGGCATATTCCAGCCCGATCATCGCCTTGCCCCACAGCGAATTGGCCAGCACATTCAGGGTTTTGACACCCTGCACCTTGAACACGGTGCGAATCTGCAGATGGTCCTGCAAATTGCCGCCCACACCGTGGGCATCGTGCTGCACCGCGATGCCATGCTGCTGCAGCAGCGCACCTGGGCCGATGCCCGAGAGCTGCAAAATCTGTGGCGAACCGATGCTGCCCGCGCTCAAGATCACTTCACCTGCCGCGTTGGCGGTGACATTTTGACCGTCCTTGACCACCTCGACCCCGGCGCAGCGCAGGCGGCCATCGGACTGTTTCTCGATCAGCAGCCGGGCCACTTGCGCCTGCGTCCAGAGCGTGAAATTGGGCCGACTGGTACTCACCGGGCGCAAAAAAGCTTTGGCAGTATTCCAGCGCCAGCCACTTTTCTGGTTGACCTCGAAGTAACCCACGCCTTCGTTGCTGCCCTGGTTGAAGTCGTCGGTGGCGGGAATGCCGGCTTGCTGCGCGGCTTGCGCAAAGGCATCCAGAATGTCCCAGCGGAGACGTTGTTTCTCCACCCGCCACTCGCCACCTGCGCCGTGCGTTCGCGCCAATTCTTCAAGCTTTTTAGCACTCTGGCCCTTATTCTTATTGGGCAAGTAGCTATCTAACTTGTAGTAGCTTTCATGCTGTTTGAAGTCTGCCATGCAGTTCTGCCAGGACCATGTCTCATCACCCGTGAGCTGCGCCCAGGCGTCGTAATCGCGCGCCTGGCCGCGCATGTAGATCATGCCGTTGATGCTGCTGCAACCGCCCAGCGTTTTGCCACGCGGATAGCGCAAGGTGCGGCCGTTGAGCCCCGCATCGGGCTCGGTCTTGTAGAGCCAGTCGGTACGCGGGTTGCCAATGCAATAGAGGTAGCCGACCGGAATGTGGATCCAGTGGTAGTGGTCGTTACCGCCCGCTTCGATCAGCAGCACGCGTTTGGACGGGTAGGCGCTCAGGCGGTTGGCCAGCAGGCACCCGGCGGTGCCGGCACCGACGATGATGTAGTCAAAGGTCGTACTCATGGATTGAAACTCGTGGCGTGAAATGGTCGGTTGGGGCCACGCTTTGAGTGGGCTGGCATGGTGCAACTGCATTTTGCCGCAGGAGACGGCCCTGGTGAATTTGGGTCAAACCCCGAACCTGCGAAGCAAACCTCTGTCCATGAGCTCACATCAGTAATGAACTGCAGCGCCTACTGCGCTGCACCCAAGAAAAAGGCGACCCGCAGGTCGCCTTGACCGGTGCGAAGCCTGTGTCAGGAAACGCGTTTCTTGCGTGCTGTAAATCCCAGGCCGGCCAGCAGAGCCAATCCCATCAGCGCGAGGGAGCCAGGCTCTGGCACATCGTTGGTCACGACCACACCATTGCGCACCTGGAAGCTGTATTGACCGAGAACAGTGCTGTTCACCGAGTTGCTGATCAGCGCATTGGGGCCACCATCAATCAGCGCCCCGTTCACCAGCGAGCCGGTCAGCGTGTCATGTGAAGTGGCGCTGGTCCAATAACCAGCCAGTGCAGAAGTACCGCCCAAGCCGTTGGAACCCCCACTGGCATCACCGGTTTCCCATTGGATCTGGTCGTAGTTGAATTGGATGTCGAAATCACCCACACCAATGTCAGGTCGGGCGATGAGGATCAACTGGAAGCTGTTTTGCTTGCTTCCCGTGTTATCCGCGTAATAGTTAACGCCGATCCAGTTCACACCAAACGCGGCGTGGCCATCAATGGTGCTTTGTCCGTACTGAACCAATCCACTATTGCCGAACGTCCAGACATCGGCAAAAAAAGGTGCAATGATCGGACCGGCGGAGCCGTTGTCGATGGCCGATGGCGTGTAAGTCCCCAAGGTGTTGCTGAAGGTGATATTGCCGTTGTTGTTGACATAGGTCTGAGTGAAATCCGCGCCATTGATGTTGGCCGTGAAGCCCATATTGACTGGACCGGTGGAGCCGTCGTCATTGGCAGGCAGCGTATTGGTCGTGAACAAGTTAGCGTCATGAATGGCACCGGCGAATGACGACGGTGCGGCCAGCGATGCAGCAAGGGCAAGAGCCAAGGAAATCGAAGTAAAAGTGTAACTACTCAGCACCCAATAAGGGCCAATTCATCTTCGCTATGAAATAGTGAGCGATAATGGATCTTGATGCGAAACCTGCCCGACCTCAGCCAACTCAGCCACGCGCAAAAGGATGAGCTGATCCG
>CAIVHU010000212.1 GCA_903905735.1 uncultured beta proteobacterium | reverse complement strand
GGTGGCACCAAGAGTTGGGGCCGCGTAAGCGTCCCCTTATTGCCGCTTTGAGCGGCTCACAATTTGAAAGCCCCCGGCTTTGCCGGGGGATGGTTACTACGCTGGGGGGATTCGATTACGAGGCGCAACATATTGATTTACAACGTTTTTTAACTTCATAAATTGATTTTGTTCCCCGTTTTGTTCCCCGCTTTTGCCTTTGATACCCCCACGGCCCGCCATGCAGTGCGCAGCGTGTCGAGGTGCTGCCACGGTGCAGGCGTGTGCCACGGCACGCCCGGCGGTCGGGGCGGTGCACCTGGTGCACTCACGGTGCTGGCCACCAGCCCACGCCAGGCGGTGCGCAGCAGCTCGAGGGTGTGACACGGTGCAGGCATGTGCACGGCACGCCCGGCGGTCGGGGCGTTGCACCTGGTGCACTCACGGTGCTGGCCACCATATCACGCCAGGCAGTGCGCAGCAGCTCGAGGGCGTGACATGGTGCAGGCATGTGCCACATCACGCCCGGCGGTTGAAGCGTTGCACGTGGTGCGCTCCCGGTGGGGGCATCGGTGCCACCGTGCCGGGTGGTCACAGTGCTGGCGCCGGCCACCAGATCAGGCCAGGCGGGGCGCAGCGTGTCGAGGTGCTGCACAATCACGCCACAAAACGCGGCCCGGGAGCTGGTTCCAAGGGAATACCCCTTCGCGCTCAAATCCTCTACCGTTCGCAGGCACCCGGCAAAGTGCGCAGCGGGCCGGTGTGGGCGCTGGGCAGGGGGACAAGCGAATAGATAGAGTGAGTGAATCATTTTCATCATCTAAAAACGTCCCCACTTTGTCCCCGCTTTGTCCCCACTTTGTTCCCGCTGCCCAAAGCGATGAAAACCCGCATCAGTGCTAGGTTTCGTCCGTTTGTCCCCAGTGTCCCCAGTGTTTTCGCTGAGTAGCAGCATGGAAACGTGACAAACCGGGCCAGCCGGGTGCATTAGGCGGCCCGTTGGGGTAGTTGGATCACGTCCGCACCTTTGCGCAGCTTGTCGAGGTAGTCCGCCCAGGTCTGAATCTGTTCAAACCGTTGCTTCAGGTACTGGGTGCGGTTGTAACTTCGCCCGTTAGCATCTTTGACGGCGTGTGCCAGGTTGGCTTCAATGGCCAGGGGGTCAAGGTTCAATTGGTCAACCATCATTGTGCGGGCGCTTGCCCGCAAGCCGTGCCAGGTTTGATCCTTGCCAAAACCCAGCGCATACAAGGCGCTGCGCACTGAGTTATCAGATATGGGGCGGTCGTGACTGCGCTCACCGGGGAACACGTAGCGCCCGCGTCCGGTCACGGCCTGCAGGCTGCGCATCAGGCACACCGCTTGCGTGGGCAGCGGCACGGTGTGGGCTTCCCCCTGCTCTTTTTCCAGCTTGGTACGCTTCATCTTCGCGCTGGGTATAGTCCACAGCGCCGCATCAAGGTCAAGTTCAGCCCACTCCATTTCGCGCAGATTTCCGGGGCGCTGATACAGCAGGGGCGCGAGCTGCAGGGCGGTGCGCACAATCACCCCGCCTTTGTACCCGGTGATGGCCCGCAACAGATCACCAAACCGGGCCGGGTCAACAATGGCCGCGAAGGTGTTACCTCGGTACGGGGTCAGGCGGCCTTTCAGCCCCTCGGTGATGTTGCGCTGTTGTACCGTGGCAGTGGGTAGCCAGTAATCCCAAATCTGGCGGGCGAGCATCAGCACCCGGTCGGCAGTCTCAAGCGCCCCGCGTTCCTCTACCTTCTGCAGCGCCGCCAGCAGCTCCATAGCGTGAATATCTGCAATGGGTCGGGCACCAATCACGGGGAACAGGTCGCGCTCAAGCTGTCGACGTGATCGCTCAGCATGGCTTGGGCTCCACTGTGGAGCCTGTTTGGCATACCACTCCAAGGCAACGGCCTTAAACGTGTCACCTTCGGGTCGAATGGCCCTGAGCTTTTGCACCTTGCGCACTTCAACGGGGTTGCGGCCCTCTGACTTGTGGTGCTTGGCAGCGTCACGGGCTTTGCGTGCGTCGCTCAGGCTGGTAGCGGGATAAGCGCCCAACGCCATACGCCCTTCTTTGCCGTCTGTGTAGGTTTTCCAGAACCAGCGTTTTGACCCGGCGGGGCTTACCTCAAGGTATAGGCCCCCGGCATCGGTGAAGCGGGCGCGGGCCTTGTCAGGTGGGCATTTGGCGTTTTTGCATTGGGCATCGGTCAACATTTTGGCGGCTCCTACCGGGGAACAAAGGGGGAAGCCGGGGAACAATGCACACTTTTTAAGCAATTAACCCCGGTCGTTCCCCGGTATGTTCCCCGGTTTTGCTCTGGATGTCAACAAACAAATACGAACCGTATTGGAAGTGAAACCCTCATAAGTCGCTGATTTGGCAAAGAAAAAGGCCGTTTGCTGGACTTAAGCAAACGGCCTTGGACTTCAATATGGTGGAGCTGGGGGGATTTGAACCCCCGTCCGCAAACCTTCTTCGAACAGTTCTACATGTGTAGCCGTCTGATTTGGATCTCGCTTTTCACATCGCGCAGTGGCACGCTATGCAAATCGCCAGCAACCTATTTTCTTGAACTGCCCTAAGTTACCCAAGGCAGACCCAGCCGAATTAAATTACCCCACAGCCTGGATGGCTTGCGCCACCCTTGCCCAGCCTATCGGCTTGCTGTTGTGAGGCTCACGTGCACTTAAGCAGCGAGTGCGAAACGTTCGTCGTTTGCAGTTAGTTTTTTTGAATCAGTTTTACGAGCGCATTCAGCTCGACATGCCCTGCTGCGCGTCCGAATCCACGTCGAAACCAGTGCAGCCCCAAGCGTGACATTTTAGGGCTAGGCAATCAATTGCAAGAGCTCGCTGGCAGAATTAATCGTGGCGTGCGCACCCCATTGGCTGGTGTCGGACTTTTGCCCCAGATAACCATAGGTCACGGCCACGGTTGCCATACCCGCCGCCAGTCCGGCAACGATGTCGCGTTCGTCGTCACCGACGTACACACAGCGCTCAGGTGGAACATTCAAACGTCGGGCAGCTTCCAGTAGCGGCAGCGGATGCGGCTTTGACTGTGGCGTGGTGTCGCCACTGATGATGGTGCCAGCCGTTGAGAACAAGGGCATAGCCTGCGTCAGTGGCTTCGTGAAGCGTATCGCCTTGTTGGTGACCACGCCCCATGGCGTACCTCGCTGGACCAAATCAGCCAGCATCTCTGCCACACCTGGAAAAATTCGGGTGTTTTGGGTCAATCTTTGCTCGTAGTTGGAGAAAAATTCTTCACGCAAAGTCACGAACTCGGGGTGGTCAGGGCTCATGTCGAAAGCAACGCCCAGCATGCCGCGTGCTCCCGCCCCTGCCATCGGCCGATAGGTGGCCAGATCAATCGACGGCAACCCACGATTTGTGCGCATGAGATCAGCTGCTGCACCCAGATCAGGGGCGCTGTCAATCAGTGTGCCGTCCAGATCAAACAGCACCGCCTGCACATCGGCAAACCGTATGTCGTTGGCCATGGATGGCAACAACTCAAACAGGCCGTTGGGCAGCCAGCATGTAATTGACGCTGGTGTTGGAGTTGAGCCAGAAACGTTGGGTAATCGGGTTGTAGGACAAACCCTTGCTGTGTGACACCGAGAGTCCTGCCTGACGGCAAAAGCCAGCCAGTTCACTGGGGCGCAACAGTTTGGCATATTCATGGGTACCACGCGGCACCATGTTGAGCAAGTACTCAGCACCCACAATCGCCATCACAAATGATTTGGGGTTGCGATTGATGGTCGAGAAAAACACCCAGCCACCCGGTTTGACCAGCATTGCACAAGCCTGCACCACGGAGGCCGGATCTGGCACGTGTTCCAGCATTTCCATGCAGGTAACAGCGTCAAAACTGGCAGGCTGCTCTGCCGCCATCGCCTCGGCACTGATTTCCCGATACTGCACATTTGGGGTTTGCGCGTCGAGCGCATGCAATTGCGCCACCCGTAGCACCTTGGTGGACAAATCAATACCGGTTGCTGTCGCCCCTGCACGCGCGATCGAGTCGGTCAGGATGCCACCACCGCAACCCACGTCAAGCACGTTGAGGCCATTCAAGGGGCAAAGTCCATTGATCCAGCCCAAGCGTAGCGGGTTGATTTTGTGCAAGGCGTGCATTTCGCCATCGGCATCCCACCATTGGTGCGCCAGGTCAGAAAATTTGGCCAGTTCGGCAGCGTCAGCATTGATCGTTGTGTTCATGGGTCAATTATCGGAAATTTATGCCGGAAAAGCCTTGACGGTTGTGGGTATCCTCAAAAAAACAAAACCCACCAATGTGGTGGGTTTTGAGCCTGTTGCACTCAAAGCAGAGTGCAACACAAGGAGAACAGATTTGGCTTATGCCTTCTTGGCGTAGGCGCTGCACCAGCCTGTGGAATGCACTTCCTTGCCGGGGTACAGAGGGCAGCCACCTTGTGTGGAGCCAGCCTTGCCTTGGTACAGGGCACAGTTAGCGCACATTTGCTCTTTGGTGTGCTTGGGGTATTTGGCTTGATCAGCCTTGGCAGATTCAGTGACATAGCCCAAGCTCTTGGCGTTGGCATCCGTCTCAGCAACCAATGGGGCGGCAGCCATGACCACACCAGAAGCCAAAGCTGAGGTACCGATAACTGATTGCAAAATGAATACGCGACGATTTGTCATGGATTTGTTTCCTTAGTTGTTGAAAAAACTGCGGCTGCGACACCTTATTTCCAGATGCGGGGCGCATTGTCAACCTTGTCAGGCTGGAAATCATTGCGCTTTATCAAATAACCGATTAAATAAGTCAGTTGTTAATAAACACCCACTCTGCAGAAAACCTGCCACACAGAGTATAAATTGGATTCGTTCGTGCGGGACAAGTTCAACAGCCAATCAAAGGGCCTGCTGTCATAAGCCGGACTTCAGGCCGCCACCAACTGCACAAAGTCGAGCTTCAACTCGTCGATGGCACTTTGACTCAGGCGATTGCCAACTTGCGACACCACCTTGCCCGCACACTGGTTGGCTAACAACGCCGCCTGTTCGTGGCTGTGGCCGTGCGTCACGGCGTACAGGAACGCTCCCGCAAACATGTCACCCGCGCCGTTGGTATCAATTGCTTTGACCTTGGCCGCAGGGACTTCAATGCGTTGGTTACCTTCCAGCACCAAGCAGCCTTTGGAGCTACGTGTCAGACAGACCACCCTCGCCTGCTGGCTGAGTTGCTGGCAGATCTTTTCCAGATCCTGACTGCCGCACCACACCTGGCCTTCTTCCTCGTTACAGAACAGATAGTCAAGCGTGCCGGTCTCAGATGTGCCCACCATGGCATCGAGGCCAGCGCGGCAGTAGTTGATCATGGTCATGTCGCTCAGCGTGGTGGCCAGCGCTACGCCTGCCGCGCGGGCTACTTGGCGCCCCTGAAGGGCGGCATCCAGCCCGGTGACTAAAGCGGCCAGGTAGCCTTCCATGTAATACACCTTGGCCTTGACAATGGCATGCGCGTGCAATGCCGAGGAATCCAGCTCGGCCGTGGCACCTAGAAAGGTGCTCATGCTGCGCTCAGCGTCGGGGGTGACCATTACCATGCAGCTGCCAGTTTGCCCCTCGGGCGCGCGGGTGTACGTCAGGTTGGTGGCCACACCGTGCGACAACAAATCTTGGGTGTAAAAATCGCCCAGCTCGTCGTCTGCCACGCGGCAGGAGTAAAACGCTTTGCCGCCCAACTGGGCCAGCGCCACCACTGTGTTACCCGCCGAACCCCCACCAGTGCGGTGGCTGGGCAAGCCGTACACGTGGCTGAGCAACTCGGTGCGCCGTGCGGCATCAATCAGGGTCATGTGGCGCTTTTCGACACCAGCAGCC
Source organism: uncultured beta proteobacterium (assembly GCA_903905735.1). Lineage (GTDB taxonomy): Bacteria > Pseudomonadota > Gammaproteobacteria > Burkholderiales > Burkholderiaceae_C > Rhodoferax. Next base: position 22,842 of record CAIVHU010000212.1, on the reverse strand, counting down.
TGCAACTGCGCGTCGGTGACCGCGTATTCCGAGTCCACCAGCGCATTGCCGATGGCGTAAACGTCGTAGTGGCTCATGCTTATTGCTCCACAAAGGCGCGTTCGATCACAAAGTCGCCCGGCTTGGTGGTGTTGCCTTCCAGAAAGCCACGGCTTTCCAGCAGGTGCTTCATGTCTTTGAGCAGCGCTGGGCTGCCGCACAACATGGCGCGGTCATGGTCCGGGTCAAACTTGGGCAGACCCAGGTCTTTTTGCAGCTTGCCGGTTTCCAGCAAGGTGGTGATGCGGCCCTGATTTTTGAAGGGTTCGCGGGTCACAGTGGGGTAATACAGCATTTGTGCGGTGACCATCTCGCCCAGAAACTCATGGTCAGGCAGCTCGGTGGTCAGATACTCGTGGTAGGCCAACTCGGCTACCTCGCGCACGCCGTGCACCAGAATAACTTTTTCAAACTTTTCATAGGTTTCGGGGTCACGCACGATGCTCAGAAAAGGTGCCAGCCCGGTGCCGGTGCCAAACAGGTACAGGTTTTTGCCGGGCAGCAGGTAGTCAATCAGCAGCGTGCCAGTGGGCTTTTTGCCTACAACAATCTTGTCGCCGACCTGGATGTGCTGCAGCTTGGAAGTAAGCGGGCCGTCTTGCACCTTGATGCTCAAAAACTCCAGATGGTCTTCGTAGTTGGGGCTGACGATGCTGTAGGCGCGCAGCAAAGGTTTGCCGTCCAGGCGCAGACCGATCATGGTGAAGTGACCGTTTGAAAAACGCAGCGTCTGATCACGCGTGGTGGTAAAGCTGAAGAGGCGGTCTGTCCAGTGGTTGACGCTTAAAACGGTTTCATTCAGAAATGCACTCATGGATGGCCTTGAAGTAACGAGGAAAAAGGAACGCGAGTTTAAAGGGCGCGCTGCTGTGCTGGCGTTCGTGCGGTTGCTATGGCATCCGGACCAGCAGCGAAGGTGGTTTCTTGGGATTGTTTGATGGCCTGCCAGAAAGAACGCGCTAATTCCTTGGCTTGTGCCGGACACAGATCGGCCGCGTCGCCCTGGCTGGTGGGCGCAGCCTCCGGATGCAGCGGGTCGTACTGCACCCATTCGGCGAGCTTGTCCACCGTGGTCTTGTCCTCTGCCAGCCAGCGGATGTAGTTGGCAAACATGTCGGCCATGCGCTCGGTTTCCCAGGGCACACTTTTGCCGGTCTCCAGTGTATTGATCTGGCGCGCCAACTCGAAGTGGTGCTCCTTGAGGTCAACGTCCAGACCCAGCATGTCCTTGGCAATCACGCTGGTCAGCGACTCGCTCCACTGTCGGTGGAAGCGGCACATGCCGACGTTATCGTTGAAAAGTTCATAGACCATACGTTCCACATTGCGGCTGCCCAACTCTTGAGGGCTCAGCACGTTGGCACCGTAGAACACGTAATACTTGCCCATGATCGGCATCGGGCTGGCCATGCCGGGCACGTAATACTGGTTGGGCACCATGCAGCCGCCCTGCCCGTGCGACAAAAACACCGCGCGCTCGCCCGGCAGGGTTTGCGGGTGCAGGCGATTCATCTCATGCGCGGCGTTGCGGATGCCCGAGCGGAACAACTGCGCTGCCGGGTTGAACAGAATGGCTTGGATGAGCGCCACCGCGTAGCGGGCGTTGATCATGCTGTCGCCCACAATGTCAAACTCAGATCTCTCGGCCGTGAAACGGTCAAAGCGCAGCGCGCTGCGAGGCGGGAAGCCGAAATCTGTCGGCTCAATCAACCCGTCGGCCACACACTCCATGATCCAGGCCAGCATGCCGCCGATTTGGATCGCATCAAAGCCCATGGAATCGGCATAGTCGTTGAGCAACTCGGCGGCCCGCTGGTCAAACACCCCGACCTGTGGCCCCAAGGTATGGTAGGGCTCGTAATCTTTCTTAAAGGGTCCATTCATCTTCTTGCAGGCTACGCCACACGGCTCACCGCAATGCTTGAAACTCTTGGTGGCGATGGTTTCTTCGTTGTACTGCTTGAGGTAGTGGTCAACGATGAAGGTCTGGTGCTGCTTGAGCCGCTCGGCCTTGGGCGCATAGACAGAGCGGTAGTTGAAGCTCAGAATCTTGTCGCCCATGGCGTGGTAGTTGGAACCAAAGGTGCCGCCAGTCTCGGTTTTGGGGTCCATGGCGTATTTGGCGGTCATGGCCCGATCGACCTTGATGGCACGGTCGCCAAAATGTTCGACAAAGTAAGGGTCATAGTCCTTGGCAATCGGCACGTCCGGCTCAATATGGCTGCCGCCGAACATGCAGCCCACCAGGTTGTGCTGCTGAAAAAGATGGCTGCCCATGCCGCCGCGGCCACACCAGTCTGTCACATGCGTCACCACGCCTTTATCGACCGGGTTGGAAACAATGGCACCTTCCACCGTCACCTGACTGACGGGACCAACCACAAAAGAGCGCACCTGCTTGGGAGGATACTCCGCACCCCAGCGCTCCAGCAGCGCCTGCTGCAAGGCAAAAATACCGACCAGCTTGCTGCCATTGGGTGCTGTGTGGCGCTGCCAGATCGACTCAAAGTCCGGTAGCGGCTCCAGCCTGACCTGCACCTGCCCATCGACGTTGTTGAGCAGCAGCACGCTGGGCACCGCAGCCCGCCCGGTCAGACGCACGTAATTCACACCCACATGTTTGAAAGCATAGGCCGCGCCACCCATGGACGAAATGTAAAACCCTTCCCACTGCGGGCTGTGGCCGCAAAACACCAGGCGGCGCGAACCGTTGAGCGGACTGGTGGCAAACATGCCCTCGCCAAAAGTGAGTACATCACGGTCTTCACCGTAGGCACGCCAACCGTAGTCCACCGGGCCGTAGATGCCGCTGTCTGGCGCAATGTCTTGCACCGAAAAAGCCAACGGACTCAAGTCGATGCGCAGCTCGTTTTGTTGGTAGGTTTTCATCATTTATATGACAAATTGGCCTCTAGCCCTTATGAATAAATGGCTATCAGCTATCAATAGTGAAGTTTACAGCTTGCCGGATACCCAGCCGACAACGCTGTCCAGCGCCGCGGGCAGCTTGCCAGGCTCGGTGCCACCGGCCATGGCCATGTCCGGCTTGCCGCCGCCTTTGCCACCCACTTGACTGGCGACAAAGTTGACCAGTTCGCCTGCTTTGACCTTGGCTGTCGTGTCAGACGTCACGCCCACCGCAATCTGCACCTTGGCACCGTCCACCACGCCGAGCACGATGACGGCCGTTTTCAGCTTATCCTTGAGCTTGTCCATGGTGTCGCGCAGGGTTTTGACATCCGCACCGTCCAGCTTGGCCACCAGCAGTTTCACGCCCTTGATGTCTTGCGCCTGGCTCAGCAGCTCGTCGCCCTGGGCACTGGCGAGCTTGCCTTTGAGGGCTGCCAACTCTTTGTCCAGGGCTTTGACGTGCTCCAGCACGGAGGTGATGCGCTCCGTCACCTCGGCCACCGGGGTTTTCAGCAAGCCAGCGGCCTGACCTACGATGTCTTCCAGATGCTGCAGGTAATGCAGAGCGTTCGCGCCAGTGACAGCTTCAATGCGGCGCACGCCCGAGGCCACGCCGCTCTCGGCCACGATCTTGAACAAACCGATGTCGCCAGTGCGCTGCACATGGGTGCCGCCACACAGCTCACGGCTGCTGCCGATGTCGAGCACGCGCACGGTTTCGCCATACTTTTCGCCAAACAGCATCATCGCGCCGGTTTTCTGGGCCGATTCGATGTCCATCACGCGCGCCTCGGTGGCGGCATTGCTCAAAATTTCGGCGTTGACGCGGGCTTCAATCTCGCGGATCTCGGCATCCGTCACCGGAGCGTTGTGGGCAAAGTCGAAACGGGTGCGCTCCGGGTTCACCAAGCTGCCCTTTTGCTGCACATGGCCGCCCAGCACCTCGCGCAAGGACTTGTGCATCAGGTGCGTGACCGAGTGGTTGCGAATGGTGGCGGCACGCAGGCTGGAGTTGACATGCGCCGTGACCCCGTCGCCCACTTTCAGGGTGCCGGTTTTGAGCACGCCATGGTGGCCAAACACATCGGCCTTGATTTTTTGCGTGTCAGCCACGTCAAACAGCGCATGGTCCGAAAAGATGGCACCGACATCACCCACCTGGCCGCCGCTTTCGCCGTAAAACGGTGTGATACCCAGCACCACCACGCCACTCTGACCTTCTTTTAGCTCATTAGCCCTTGTGCCATCAATGTAGATAGCTACAACTTCTGTAGTGCTTGTGAGGTGCTCGTAGCCAACAAATTCGTTGCCTGCGCCGGAATATTCCAGCGCCTTGTCCTGCTTGAATTTGCCCGCGGCGCGGCCTTTGGCTTTTTGCGTTTCCATGGCGGCTTGGAAACCGGCTTCGTCCACCGTCACACCGCGCTCGCGGCACACGTCAGCTGACAAATCGAGCGGGAAGCCAAAGGTGTCGTGTAATTTGAAGGCCACCTCACCCGGCAACAGTTTGACATCGCCCGCCAGGGCTTCGTCCAGAATCTGCATGCCGGTCGCCAGCGTCTCGTAAAACCGCTCTTCCTCCACCCGCAACACATCCATGATGCGCTCAGCCTGTGCGGCCAGGCTCGGGTAGGCATCGCCCATTTGCGCCACCAGATCGGGTACCAGCTTGTGGAAAAACGGGGTCTTCTGACCCAGCTTGTAACCGTGGCGGATGGCGCGGCGGATGATGCGGCGCTGCACGTAGCCGCGGCCTTCGTTGCTGGGCAACACGCCATCGCTCACCAAAAAGGCTGTGGCGCGGATGTGGTCGGCAATCACCTTGAGCGACGGGTTGCTCAGGTCGGTGGTGTGTGTTTCACGCGCAGCGGCTTTAATCAGCGCAGCAAAAATGTCGATTTCGTAGTTGCTGTGCACGTGTTGCAGGATGGCCGCCAGGCGCTCCAGGCCCATGCCGGTATCGACGCAGGGCGCGGGCAGCGGTGTGACGGCACCGGTTTCGTCCATGTTGAACTGCATGAACACGTGGTTCCAGATTTCGATGAAGCGGTCGCCGTCTTCGTCGGGGCTGCCGGGCGGGCCGCCGGGAATGTGGTCGCCGTGGTCGTAGAAGATTTCAGAGCAAGGGCCACACGGGCCGGTGTCGGCCATCATCCAGAAGTTGTCAGACTTGTAGCGGCCGCCCTTGTTGTCGCCGATGCGGATCACCCGCTCTGCGGGCAGGCCGATTTCTTTCGTCCAGATGTCATACGCCTCGTCGTCCTCGGCATAGACCGTGGCCAACAAGCGCTCAGGCGGCAGCTTGAAGACTTGGGTGAGCAGCTCCCAGCCCCAGTGGATGGATTCACGCTTGAAATAGTCGCCAAAACTCCAGTTGCCCAGCATCTCGAAAAACGTGTGATGCCGCGCGGTGTAACCCACGTTTTCCAAATCGTTGTGTTTGCCACCGGCGCGCAGGCAGGCCTGAACCGATGCGGCACGCACGTAAGAACGCGTGTCGGTGCCCAAAAACACATCCTTGAACTGCACCATGCCTGAATTGGTGAACATCAGCGTCGGGTCGTTGCCGGGAACGAGTGGGCTGGACGCGACCACGGTGTGCCCCTTGGAGGCAAAAAAGTCGAGAAAGGTCTTGCGAATGTCGGCGACGCTGGCCGGGGTGGCAGTTGGATTCATGGCTTGGAAAACCTGGTTTACGAAATAAGAGCTGGCAAGGGCAGTGGCAGCCGCTGTGTTCACACAAGCGAGTGACCGCCAAAAACGGTCGATTTTAGGGGATCAAGCTGTTTTGCATTGCGCCTCTAAAAAGGCAAACAGCGCCGGTTCATCGCAAAAGATCACATTGAAGCGCAGCCACGGGCTGGTGCGCAGCTCCGGGCTGAACAAGTGCCCCGGGCCAAGCAGAATGTCTTGCTCGGCGGCTTTGTAGGCCAACTCGGCCGAATCCGGCAGCGCCGGGTGTTTGGCCCACAGAAAAATACCCGCTTTGGGCTCCGAAAAAATCTCGAAACCCGCTTTGATCAGGCGCGACGCCGTGGACACATGCGCCTTGGCCAGGCGTTCACGCAGACCTTTGACGTGTTTGCGGCAGCGCCCATCGGTCAACGCGCCATGCGCCAGCCGTTCGCTGAACTCGCTGGATGTCAGGCCGGAAATCATCTTCAGTTGCGCCAGGTCTTCCAGCAAGTCCGGGTTGGCGGCCAGGTACCCGACGCGGATGTTTGGCGAGATGGTTTTGGAAAAACTGCTGATGTAAATCACCCGGTTCAACTGGTCCAGGCTGGCCAGCGACGGGCGTGGCTCGGGGTCCAGATCGGCGTAAATGTCGTTCTCGACCACCAGAAAGTTGTGTTTGTCTGCCAGTTGCATCACCCGATGCAGGTGCGACAACTGGGCAATGGACCCGGTGGGGCTTTGCAGGCGCGGCTGGGTGAAAAACACTTTTGGTTGTTCTTCAATGACCAGTTTTTCCAGCGCCACCAGGTCGTAACCAGTCGGTGTGCGCGGCACACCAATCAGGCGGGCACCCAAAAACCGCAAAGAAAACAGCAGGTTCGGGTACCCCGGGTCGTCCACCAGAACCGCATCACCGGGTCGTACCAGGCGGCGCGCCACCAGATCCATCGCCTGGCTGGAGCCTTGCGTTAGCAGAACCTGCTCGGCGGGCACGGTGATTTCCTGCTCGGCCAGCATCTCGCACACCAGTTGGCGCAGCGGCGGATAACCTTTTGGCTCGCCGTAGCCGCTCAAATCGGTTTCTTCTGCGGCCAGGCTGCGTAGGCCACGGCGCACGCCGTCCTGAAACAACCAGTCGCCCGGCAGCCAGCCGCAGCCGGGTTTCAGGCGCAGCGCCCGGTTCTCGAAGATGCGGCGCAGGTACCACATCGAGTCAAAACTGAAGTTGGGGCCGTGGCCCGGTACCGCCGTCACGGACAAAGGCCGCTTCTTGACAAAAAAGCCCGAATGCGGGCGCGAGGCAAAGTAGCCCTGCGCCACCAGGCGGTCGTAAGCATCCACCACCGTGAACACACTCACGTTATGGGCGTGGGCAAACTGGCGAATCGATGGCGCTTTGGAGCCCGGGCGAAGTGAGCCGTCGTCGATATCCGCGCGAAAACCCGCCACGATCTGCAGTACCAGCGGCGTGGCGCTTTGGGGGTTCAATGTCAACATGTGCAACGAAAGTCCGCTAAGGGTTTGACTGTATTGTGCGCGGAGCCTGCACAGTACATCCTCAAAAAAGGCCTAACTGTATATGGTTGACCTAGGTCAATAACTCTACAGTCCGTCAACTTTGTTTCCAAAAACCCCGTTCAGGAGAAATATGCTGACCAAAACCCTCAAAACCAACGCTGATCTGATGGCCCGCCGCAAAGCCGCCATCCCTCGCGGCGTTGGCCAAAGCCATGAAGTGTTCATTGCCCGTGGCGACAACGCTGAAATCTGGGACGTGGAAGGCAAACGTTACATAGACTTCGCGGGCGGCATTGCCGTGTTGAACACTGGCCACGGCCGTCCGGAAATCAAGGAAGCGGTCAAAGCGCAGATCGACCTGTTCACCCACACCTGCTTCCAGGTGCTGGCGTACGAGTCGTATGTGGAACTGGCCGAACGCTTCAACGCCCTGGCCCCCGGCAACTTTGCCAAAAAGACGCTGTTTTTGACCACCGGCGCAGAAGCTGTTGAAAACGCCATCAAGATCGCCCGCTCACACACCAAACGCAGCGCCATCATCGCCTTCACCAGTGCCTACCACGGCCGCACGCTGCTGACGCTGGGTCTGACGGGCAAGGTCGCACCCTACAAAACCGGTTTCGGACCCTTCCCTGGCGAAATTTTTCACGCCCAATTCCCCAATGCCGCGCATGGCGTAAGCGTGGACGACTCCATCGCCTCCATCGAATCCATCCTGAAAAATGATGTGGAAGCCAGCCGCGTGGCTGCCATCATCGTGGAGCCGGTGCAGGGTGAAGGCGGCTTCAATGTAGCGCCCACCGACTTTTTGCAGCGTGTGCGTGCCCTGTGCGACCAACACGGCATTGTGATGATTGCCGACGAAATTCAGACCGGCGCGGGCCGCACCGGCACCTGGTTTGCCATTGAGCAAAGCGGCGTGGCCCCTGACATGATCACCATGGCCAAGTCCATGGCTGGTGGTTACCCGATTTCTGGCGTGGTGGGTCGCGCGGAGATCATGGACGCTCCCGCCGCCGGTGGTCTGGGTGGCACCTACGCGGGCAGCCCGATTGCCTGCGCTGCGGCGCTCGCTGTGCTGGACGTGTTTGAGAAAGACAACCTGCTGGAGCGCAGCCGCACCCTGGGTGCGCACATGATCAGCCGCCTGAAAAGCATGGCTGCCAAAGACAAACGCATTGCCGATGTGCGCGGCTTGGGTGCCATGGTGGCATTTGAGGTGTGCAAGGATGGCGACCCGCACCAACCCAGTGCAGACCTGGCCAAGGCCCTGGCAACGGAAGCCACCAAGCGCGGCTTGATCCTGCTGACTTGCGGCACTTATGGCAACGTGGTGCGTATTTTGGTGCCGCTGACCGCCAGTGATGCCATCGTGAATGAAGGTCTGGACATCATCGAAGCCTGCCTGGCTGCGGTGGCCTGATTGGCATGCTATTTGCATATTAAAACAGCTTGCAGCCCTTATTCCACGGGCGCAGAGTGCTTTAGAAAGAATAGCAAATAATGGCCTTGCCTGAACCTCTTGTGCGCTTCTCCGGCGTGCAGAAAACCTACGACGGTAGCACCCTGGTGGTGCGAGATCTGAACCTGGAGATCCAGAGTGGTGAATTCCTGTCACTGCTCGGGCCTTCAGGCTCTGGCAAGACCACCACCCTGATGATGCTGGCCGGTTTTGAGTCGCCTACCTCTGGCGAGATCGTCCTCGCTGGCAAGGCCATCACCAAAACACCGCCGCACAAACGCAACTTTGGCATGGTGTTTCAGAACTACGCACTGTTTCCGCACATGACGATTGCCGACAACGTGGCCTACCCGCTGACCGTGCGCAAGATCGGCAAGGCCGAGCGTGAAGCCCAGGTGAAAAAGGCGCTGGACATGGTGCATCTGGGTGGCAAGGGCGAGCGGTTTCCGGGCCAGCTCTCGGGCGGCCAGCAGCAGCGCGTGGCGCTGGCCCGTGCGCTGGTGTTCAACCCGCAACTGGTGCTGATGGACGAGCCCCTGGGTGCGTTGGACAAGCAGTTGCGTGAGCACATGCAAATCGAACTCAAAGAGCTGCACCGCAAGCTGGGCCTGACCTTTGTGTATGTCACCCATGATCAGTCCGAAGCGTTGACCATGTCGGACCGGGTGGCGGTTTTCAACGACGGTGCGATTCAACAAGTTGATGTGGTCACACGGTTGTATGAAACCCCCAACAACCGCTTTGTGGCTGGTTTTGTTGGCGACAACACCGCATTTGATGGCTTGGTGTTGGAGACCACTGCCGATGATTGCCAGGTGCAGTTTCCGTGCGGAAGCACCTTCAAGGGCATCAATGTGAATGGTGCCAAAAAGACCAGCAAGGTGCAGGCCTGCATCCGGCCCGAACGCATCGCCCCGCATTTTTCTGGCGATCGACCTGCTGACAATTGTCTGCAGGCTAAAGTGGACGATGTGATCTATTTTGGCGACCACCTGCGCCTGCGCTGCACGGTCGCCAAGCAGGCACAGGCCACCGTCAAGATTGGCTTGACCAGCCCTTTCGCCCCCAAGCAGGGCGATGATGTCTGGCTGCATCTGCCCCCCGAGCATCTGCGAATCTATCTCTGAGTCGCTTGCATTTCCCCCGCTTTTTAACCCTGAAGGAGTCTGCTGATGAATCTCAAACCCATCGTGGCGGCATGTGCCGCGTTTGTCTGCGTTGCCAGCATGGCCGAGACCCAACTGACCGTGGTCAACTTTGGCGGCGCCAATGGCAATGCACAAAAAATCGCTTACTTTGCCCCTTACGAAAAAGCCACTGGCAACAAAATCATTGGTGTGGAGTACAACGGTGAACAGGCCAAAATCAAGGCCATGGTGGAAGCCAAGCAGGTCAACTGGGACGTGGTTGAGGTCGAATCCCCCGACGTGGCACGCGGCTGCGACGAAGGCCTGTTCGAAAAGCTGGACTACAGCAAGATCGGCAACAAGGCTGACTTCGCGCCTGCCGCCATCCGCGAGTGCGGCATTGGCACCTTTGTCTGGTCCACCGTGATGGCATATAACGCCGACAAACTCAAGACCGCACCCACCACCTGGGCGGATTTCTGGGACGTGAAAAAAATCCCTGGCAAACGCGCCATGCGCAAGGGTGCCCGCTACAACCTGGAATTCGCCCTCATGGCCGACGGTGTACCGGAGCAGGATGTGTACAAGGTTTTGAAGACAAAGGAAGGCGCTGACCGTGCGTTCAAGAAGCTGACCGAACTCAAGCCCAACATCCAGTGGTGGGAAGCCGGTGCGCAACCGCCGCAATTCCTGGTGGCTGGTGACGTGGTCATGACCACCGCGTACAACGGCCGCATCGATGCTGCCCAGCGCGAAGGCAAGAACCTCAAGATCACCTGGACCGGTGGCATTTACGACCTGGACTACTGGGTCATGCCCAAAGGCACGCCCAACAAGGAAGCTGCCTTGAAGTTCATCGCCATGGCCAGCAGCCCTGAAGCTCAAGCCACGTATGCCAAAAATATCTCCTACGGCCCGACCAACAACAAGGCACTGGCCATGCTGGATGCCAAGGTGCTGGGTGACCTGCCCACTTCGCCTGCCAACGCCAAGACCGCCTTGCAGTTCAACGTGAGTTTCTGGGCCGACCAGGGTGAAGCGCTGGAAAAGCGTTTCGCCGCCTGGGCAGCGCAATAAGCTGAGCCAACAGAGATGGCCATGGCTGACATGATGTCTGTAGCGTCGACGACCGCCACCGTGGTCCCCGGGAATCTGGCGGCCCAGTTGCGACGCTCGCAACGACGCAAAAAGGCCTTCGCCATCTCTTTGACGCTGCCCCTGTTGATCTTCCTGCTCGCGACCTTCATCGTGCCGATTGCGGCACTGCTGGTGCGTGCCGTCGAGAACCCCGAGGTGGCCAGCACGCTCAGCAACACGGTGCAAGTGCTGAAGAAGTGGGACAGAACTTCGCCCCCGCCCGATCAGGCCTACGCCGCATTGGCCACGGACATGGCGGCCATTACCGAACAATCTGATGCCGGTGGTCTGGCACGTCGGCTGAACAGCGAAATCAGCGGTGCCCGTTCCCTGGTCATGACCACTTACCGCGCCTTGCCGTTTGACGCCGGCATGACGCCCGCCCAGGCCAAGGCCCATTTGCTGGAAATCGATCCGCGCTGGGAAGAATTGGGCTACTGGCAGGCCATTGCCAAGAATGGCTCGCGCTGGACCCCCGATTACCTGCTAACTGCGGTGGATCTGAAGCGCGATATTCAGGGCCACATTGTCAAAGTTGACTCGGACTCCGCCGCGTTTTTTAATATTTTGATGCGCACCTTCAAGGTCAGTGCCATCGTCACGGTTGCTGCGTTGCTGCTGGGTTATCCGCTGGCCTATTGGCTGTCAACACTGTCTCCGCGCCAGGCCAATATCCTGATGATTCTGGTGCTGGTGCCGTTCTGGACCTCGATTCTGGTGCGCTCGGCGGCCTGGATCGTGCTGTTGCAGTCCAACGGTCTGGTCAACCGCTATCTGCTTGAATTGGGCGTGATCAGCCATCCGTTGCCCCTGCTATTCAACCGCCTGGGGGTGATCATTGCCATGGTGCACATCCTGTTGCCGTTCATGATCCTGCCGCTTTACAGCGTCATGAAGTCTGTGCCCGCGAGTTATCTGCGCGCAGCCGTGTCTCTGGGTAGTTCGCCACTGGCCGCGTTTTTCCGGGTGTATGTGCCGCAGACCTATCCGGGCATGGGTGCGGGCGGTTTGCTGGTGTTCATTTTGAGCATTGGCTATTACGTGACGCCCGCCCTGCTGGGCGGCGCCGGTGACCAGATGTTGAGTTACTACATTGCCCAGTACACCAATGTCACCGTCAACTGGGGCATGGCCTGCGCCTTGGGCACTGTGCTGCTGTCGGCCACGCTGGTGTTGTACGCCGTGTACCGGCGTGTTGTGAAATCCGAATTGAGCCTGGGATAAACCTGATGTCACTACCTGCACGTCCCATGTTCCCGGCCTACGCCACGCTGGCCGACAAAGCCGGCTGGTACGCCCTGCGCGGTATCGGCGTGCTGGTGCTGTTGTTCTTGCTGCTGCCCATTCTGGTCATGGTGCCGCTGTCTTTCAGCGACAGTTCCTTTTTGTCATACCCCATCCCGGGCTGGTCATTGCAGTGGTACCACAACCTGTTCAATTCCGAAGAGTGGGGACGCGCCACGCGCAACAGTTTCATCGTCGCACCCTCGGCCACGGTGCTCGCAACCGTGCTGGGCACGCTGGCAGCCGTCGGCCTGGCGCGCGTCAATTTTTTTGGCAAAGGGCTGCTGATGAGTGTGCTGATCGCACCGATGGTTGTGCCCGTGGTGGTGGTCGGTGTCAGCACTTACCTGTTTTTCGCCAAAATCGGCCTCAACGACACGTATACCGGCCTGATTCTGGTGCATGCCGCGCTGGGCGCGCCCTTTGTACTGACCACCGTGCTGGCCACGCTGCAGGGTTTCAACGAAAACCTCATCCGCGCGTCGCTGAGTCTGGGCGCGGGGCATATCGCCACGTTTTTCCGCGTCACGCTGCCCATCATTGCGCCGGGCGTGATCTCAGGTGCACTGTTTGCGTTTGCCACCTCGTTTGATGAAGTGGTGGTCACGTTGTTCATTGCCGGGCCGACACAGGTCACCTTACCGCGCCAGATGTTCACCGGCATCCGTGAAAACATCAACCCGACGATTGCTGCCGTGGCAACCTTGCTGATCATCTTCACCACCGCCCTGATGTTGGGACTGGAGTGGCTGCGCGGCAGAAGACACTGACCATGGCGGATAAAAACCAGCCCCTCTCAGGCAACGCCATGCCGCGTTTTGGTGGCATCGCCAGCATGATGCGCCTGCCAGTGGCGGCCTCACCCGAGGGTCTCGATGCGGCGTTTATCGGTGTGCCGCTTGACATCGGCACCAGTCACCGGCCCGGCACTCGCTTTGGTCCGCGGCAGATCCGCGCGGAGTCGTCATTGATTCGCCCCTACAACATGGCCACGGGCGCTGCGCCGTTTGACACCTTACAAGTGGCAGACTTGGGCGATGTGCCGATCAACACCTATTCACTCCACAAGTCACTGCCCATCATTACCGACTTTTATGCATCGGTGGTGGACGCAGGCTGCATCCCGCTGACACTGGGTGGCGACCATACCATCGCCCTGCCCATTCTGCGCGCCCTAGCGACCAAACATGGCCCGGTGGCGCTCATCCATGTGGACGCGCATGCCGACGTTAACCCCGACATGTTTGGCGAACCCATCGCCCATGGCACGCCGTTTCGCCGCGCCGTCGAAGAAAACCTGCTGGACTGCCACAAAGTGTTCCAGATTGGTCTTCGCGGCAGCGGTTATGCCTCCGACGACTTTGACTGGCCACGCCAGCAGGGTTTCACGCTCGTGCCCGCGCACGAGGTCTGGTACCAATCGCTCGCGCCGCTGATGCAGCGCGTGCGCGCCACCGTTGGCAGCGCCCCGTGTTACCTGAGTTTCGACATCGACGGCATCGACCCGGCCTATGCAGGCGGCACCGGCACGCCAGAGATTGGTGGCCTGAGCGTGCCACAAGCACTGGAGATCGTTCGCGGCTGTTACGGGCTTAACATGGTTGGTTGTGATCTGGTGGAGGTGTCACCACCGTACGACGCGTCCGGCAACACCGCGCTGCTGGGTGCCAATCTGCTGTTTGAGATGCTGTGCGTGCTGCCTGGCGTGCTCAGGCGCTAGATTCACAGTAATTTTTTACTATTTTTTATATAGCTGCTTGCGCACGTATCACCTGGGCTAGAGCCCGATTTCATCAAATATTTCAGGAGCCTTCATGTCCGCCGCCGTTTCACCTCTTTCCCTGCTCAAAGACCCCAGCCTGCTGAAAACCGACGCCTTGATCAACGGTGAGTGGGTCACCGGCAGCAGCCGTTTTGCCGTCACCGACCCCGCTACCGGCGCACATCTGGCCGACGTGGCCAACCTGGGCCCGTTGGAGGCTGAAGCCGCGATCCAGGCCGCCAATGCCGCCTGGCCGGCCTGGCGCAACAAAACGGCCAAAGAGCGCAGCATCATCTTGCGCAAATGGTATGACCTGATCATGGCCAACCAGGACGACCTGGGCCGCATCATGACCGCCGAGCAAGGCAAACCTTTGCCCGAAGCCAAAGGCGAAGTCGCCTACGGTGCCAGTTTTGTCGAGTGGTTTGCCGAAGAAGCCAAGCGCGTCAACGGCGAAACCCTGCCCCAGTTTGACAACAACCGCCGCCTGCTGGTGCTGCGCCAGCCGATTGGCGTGTGCGCGGCCATCACACCATGGAACTTTCCGATTGCCATGATCACCCGCAAGGTGGCCCCTGCGCTAGCAGCGGGTTGCCCGGTAGTCATCAAACCCGCTGAACTGACACCGCTGACCGCGCTGGCGGCCGCCGAATTGGCGATTCGCGCCGGTATTCCGGCGGGCGTGCTGAACATGATCACTGCCGATGCCGACAATTCGATTGCCGTTGGCAAGGTCATCTGCGCCAGTGATGTGGTGCGTCATATCAGTTTCACCGGATCCACCGAAGTTGGCCGCATCCTGATGGCCCAGTCGGCACCGACCGTCAAAAAGATGTCGCTCGAACTCGGCGGCAATGCGCCCTTCATCGTGTTTGATGACGCCGACATCGACAGCGCGGTCGAAGGCGCTTTCGCCAGCAAATACCGCAACGCGGGGCAAACCTGTGTGTGCTCCAACCGGCTGTATGTGCAAGCGGGGGTCTATGAAGAATTTGTCGCCAAATTTGCAGCCAAGGTCGCCACCGCCAAGGTCGGCAACGGTTTTGATGCCGATGTCAACCAGGGGCCGCTGATTGAGGAAGCTGCGCTGCAAAAAGTAGAGCGACATGTGAAGGACGCCATTGCGCTGGGCGCCCGTTTGATGGTCGGTGGTAAACGCTTGCCAGGCCAGTTCTTCGAGCCCACCGTGGTGGCTGACGCCACCGCAGACATGATGTGCGCGCGCGAGGAAACCTTTGGGCCGTTCGCCCCAGTGTTCAAGTTCGAGACAGAAGCCGAGGCCATCTTCGCCGCCAACAACACCGAATTCGGCCTGGCCAGCTACTTCTACAGCCGCGACATTGGTCGCATCTGGCGCGTGAGCGAGGCGCTGGAATATGGCATGGTGGGCGTGAATGTGGGTATTCTGGCCACCGAGCACGTGCCGTTTGGCGGCGTCAAGCAGTCTGGCTTGGGCCGCGAGGGCTCACACCACGGCATGGATGACTATGTGGAAATCAAATATGTCTGCATGGGCGACATTTTGAAATAAGAGCAATCTGGTATAAATTTGATAGCTGCCAGCGCTGATTGAATAAGGGCTGGCAGCCTGAAAAGCATACAAAAGTGAACTGTTCAGGGGCCGATATCAGGGCCTCTATAATGGTGCGACGCGGGTGTAGTTCAATGGTAGAACGGCAGCTTCCCAAGCTTCATACGAGGGTTCGATTCCCTTCACCCGCTCCAGTCACGGCGCTTGATGCGTAGCAAGTGCTAACAAAAATACCAAGCAATATCAATTAGTTAGATCGACAAGTTAATCCAGTTATTGACTTGTTTTTTCTTTCGTCAGGTCTTCCCAGGTCGCCCAGTCCTGCTCATGAACCTCAGGTACAGGCATGGGTCTGGGGAAGCAGCGTCGTTCCCGCATGCTTGTTTCCGCGCCATTGGCGGGCTTCACAGCCTTTGTGAAATGGGCCTTGGCCTCGGTGGCTGGGGCCGGCTCTTGGCGCTTTGGTATTTTCTTGAACAGCATGTTGGAATCAACTTTAAAGCCAACCGGGCAATAACACCAATCCCGATATGCTGTCAGGGTTATTTAAATGGCCCGATTCGGGGGTTTTTCACGGCTTGGGTTTGTCGCTGTGCGATACCTCGTAGCCATCAGCCACGTAGGCCGGGCCTTTCATCAGCCAGATGATGACGCAGGCAATGCCAACGGTCAGAGAAGTCGTCCAGACAAACACGGCAATGCCGATCATCAGAAAGTCAAAAGTCTGAATACGCCGCTCCAAGTCAATCAGGCTTTGCTGGGCCAGCGCATCGCGCGCGAACCATGCCGTCAACGCCGGCAACACCGTGCCCGCCAGCGTGATGTGTGGCAGGATGCGCAACACACGCCATTCAAACCCGTAGGGTGTCTGCTGAAAACCCGGCAGTTTGTTGAGCCATTTCATGCAGACATTGTAGGTACTACGCGCTCAAAGCCACTTCTGCATGAACAGGGCGTGGCCCATGGAGGGCTCCAGCTGGTAGTTCTCGAAACCAATGCGGTGGTAAAGGCGCGCCGCCGGGGTGTTGCCTGACAGCACTTCGAGCGTGAGCTTGCAGGCCCCGCGATCACGCGCGAGTTGCTCTACCAGCACCAGCATCTGCTCGCCGATACGCTGCCCACGGTGGGACGCGGCCACCACCACATCATGAATATTCACTAGCGGACGGCAGGCGAAGGTGGAAAACCCTTCAACGCAATTGACCAGGCCTACCGGCAAGCCGCCCTGTGCATCATCAAATGCCAACACACTGAACATGAACGGTCGCACCTGCAAGGCGGCTGGCAGATTGGCTTTGGTGAAGTCAGACAGCGGCTCGGCACCGCCAGCGCTGTCGCGGGCATAAGCGTCAAGCAGGTCAACCAGCGCGCGTGTGTGCGCCGGGTCGTGATAATCGGCGCGGCACAGGCGCAGGGTCAAGGTCGAGCTCATCAAACCAGCTCCGCCTGGACAATCGTTTTGGCAATACGCTGGGCGCAGTCTTTGGCCTGAGCCGCGTCACGCGCTTCGACCATGACGCGCAACAGCGGCTCGGTGCCGCTGGCGCGGATCAAAACGCGTCCGCTTTGACCCAATTCGGCCTCGACCGCGCGGGTTTCATCCGCAAGCCGGGGGCTGGCTTTCCAGTCCTGGCCGGGTTGCAGGCGCACATTGAGCAGGGTTTGCGGGAACAGGGTGACCTCCTTGAGCAAGTCGGTGAGGCTTTGGCCGCTGCGCACCACGGTCTGAAGCACTTGCAGGGCAGAGATCAAGCCGTCACCCGTGGAGTGTTTGTCCAGCGCCAGCAGGTGGCCAGAACCCTCACCGCCCAGCAGCCAGTGGTGCTTTTCCAGCTCTTCCAGAACATAACGGTCGCCCACTTTGGCCCGCACAAATTCAACACCGCGCGTTGTCAGCGCCACTTCCACCGCCATGTTGGTCATCAGGGTGCCCACCACACCGGGCACCGGCTCGCCCCGGCGCAGGCGGTCATCCACCATCAGGTACAGCAACTCGTCGCCATTGAACAGGCGGCCCTGGGCATCGACAATTTGCAGCCGGTCGGCATCACCATCCAGCGCCACACCCATGTCAGCGCGGTGTGCCTTGACGGCTTCCACCAGCGCCTCGGGGTGGGTGGCACCCACGCCCCGGTTGATGTTCAGGCCATCCGGCGCACAGCCGATCGGGATCACCTCGGCACCGAGTTCGTGGAATACCTTGGGCGCGATGTTGTAGGCCGCACCGTGCGCGGCATCCACCACGATGCGCAAGCCCTTGAGCGTCAGGTTGTTGGCAAAGGTGCTTTTGCAAAACTCGATGTAGCGGCCAGCTGCGTCGTCGAGGCGACGTGACTTGCCCAGGGTGGCCGAATCCACCCAGATCGGGTCTGTGGCCAGAACCGCCTCCACGTCGCGCTCCCATTCATCGGAGAGCTTGGTACCCTGGGCGCTGAAAAACTTGATGCCGTTGTCGTCAAACGGGTTGTGGCTGGCGCTGATCACCACGCCCAGCGAGGCCCGCTGGGCGCGCGTCAGGTACGCCACGCCTGGTGTCGGCAAGGGCCCGAGCAGCACCACATCGACACCGGCGGAGTTGAAGCCGCTCTCCAGCGCGCTTTCCAGCATGTAGCCGGAAATGCGGGTGTCTTTGCCGATCAGCACCGTGGGCCGCGCCTCGGAGCGTTTAAGCACACGCCCCACCGCATGCGCGAGGCGCAACACAAAGTCCGGCGTGATGGGCGCTTGCCCAACGGTGCCGCGAATGCCATCTGTTCCAAAATAGTGACGCGTCATGAGGGAATCGGTCCTGTTGAATCAATCTGAGTAAGCTGCACTGATGTTATAGCGTCAAGCACCTTCAAAACCTGCACGGTTTGCTTGACATCGTGCACGCGAATGACCGAAGCACCTTGCTGCACAGCGACCACGGCCGCTGCCAGACTTGGGGCTAGGCGATCTTGTGGAGCGAGTGTTTCGCCTTGATCTGCATGAGCTGTCATTCCCGACAAGGAGGATTTTCGCGACCAGCCCACCAGCAACGGGTAACCCGCTGCCAGAAGTTCAGACTGACGCGCCAGCAGTGAGAGGTTTTGCGCTACGGTTTTGCCAAAGCCGATGCCAGGGTCCAGCAAGATACGAGTCTTTTCGACCCCTAGCCCTTGCAGGGCTTGGGCTGAATGCTTCAGAAATAAGAGTACATGTGGCAATACGTCACCTTGCATGGGCTGCACTTGCATGGTCTGCGGCTCCAAATGCATGTGCATCAAACACACACCACAGCTTGGATGAGATGCCACCACGTGAGACGCATCGGCCAGGCCACGCGAATCGCGCCAGCGCAATGCCCAAACGTCGTTGATGATGTCAGCGCCCAGGTCCAGCACGGCCTGCATGACTTGTGGCTTGTAAGTATCCACTGACAGGGGTATACCGAATTGGGCAGCTTCCTTTACAACGGGAATGACACGTGTCAATTCGTCCTGGAGGCTCAAAGGAGCCGAGCCAGGACGGGTGGATTCGCCACCAATGTCCAAAATATCGGCCCCTTCGCGGATCAACTGCTCGCAGTGGCGCAGGGCCGCTGCCGTGGTGCCGTGATGGCCGCCATCCGAGAATGAGTCGGGCGTGACGTTGACGATGCCCATCACTTGCGGGCGGGTCAGATCAATCTGAAAGCGGGTGGTCTGCCAGAACATGTGCCATGAAAAACGGGGCTCGCGCCCCGTTCTGGTCGAAAGAATGCTGCTTTATGCCGCGTGTGGTGCCGCGTCGGGCTTCACCGCCGGGGTGCCCCCGCTGCCACTGTCGGAACCCGCGACCGGAATGCGCGGCGTCCAGTCTTTGGGTGGACGCGGCTCTTTGCCTGCCATGATGTCGTCGAGCTGCTCGCTGTCGATGGTTTCCCACTCCAGCAATGCCTTGGCCATCGCGTGCATCTTGGAGCTGTTTTCTTCGATCAGGCGGCGCGCCAGGGCGTACTGCTCGTCGATGATGCGGCGCACTTCGGCGTCCACCTTTTGCATGGTTTCTTCGCTCATGTTGGTGGTTTTGGTGACCGAGCGGCCCAAGAACACTTCGCCTTCGTTCTCGGCATACACCATCGGACCCAGCGCCGCTGTCATCCCGTAACGCATCACCATGTCACGGGCGATTTGGGTGGCGCGCTCAAAGTCGTTGCTGGCACCGGTGGTCATCTGGTTCATGAACACTTCTTCGGCAATTCTGCCCCCAAACAGCATGCTGATCTGGTTGAGCATGAACTCCTTGTCATAGCTGTAACGGTCTTGCGCAGGCAGGCTCATCGTCACGCCCAAAGCACGACCACGCGGAATGATGGTGACCTTGTGCACCGGGTCGCACTTGGGCAGCAATTTGCCGATCAAGGCGTGGCCAGACTCGTGGTAGGCGGTGTTGCGGCGCTCTTCCTCGGGCATGACCATGCTCTTGCGCTCGGGGCCCATCAGGATCTTGTCCTTGGCCTTCTCGAAGTCCTGCATTTCCACGGTGCGGGCATTGCGCCGGGCCGCCATCAATGCCGCTTCATTGCACAGGTTGGCCAGATCAGCACCGCTCATGCCGGGCGTGCCACGGGCGATCACGCCGGGGTTGACATCGGCGCTAACCGGAATCTTGCGCATGTGCACGTTCAGAATCTGTTCACGGCCACGAATGTCCGGCAGAGTCACATACACCTGACGGTCAAAACGGCCCGGGCGCAGTAAGGCCGCGTCCAGAATGTCAGGCCGGTTGGTAGCTGCCACCACAATCACACCCAGATTCGTCTCAAAGCCGTCCATCTCGACCAGCATCTGATTCAGGGTTTGTTCTCGCTCGTCGTTGCCACCGCCCAAGCCAGCGCCGCGTTGGCGACCGACTGCGTCAATTTCATCGATGAAGATGATGCAAGGCGCATTTTTCTTGGCGTTCTCGAACATGTCGCGCACACGTGAGGCACCGACACCGACAAACATTTCCACAAAATCTGAACCAGAGATCGAGAAAAACGGCACTTTGGCTTCACCCGCAATGCTCTTGGCCAGCAAGGTTTTACCAGTTCCGGGTGGGCCCACCAGCAGCAGACCGCGTGGAATACGACCGCCCAGTTTTTGGAACTTGGCCGGGTCTTTCAAAAAGTCCACCACTTCCTTGACTTCTTCCTTGGCTTCGTCGCAACCAGCCACATCAGCAAAAGTGACGGTGTTGGTGTTTTCATCTAGCAGACGGGCTTTGCTTTTGCCAAAACTGAACGCCCCGCCCTTGCCGCCCCCTTGCATCTGGCGCATGAAATACACCCAGACCCCAATCAACAACAGCATCGGGCCCCAGCTCACCAGCAGGGTCATCAAGACCGAGCCTTCTTCTTTCTGGCGCACATCAAACTTGACATCATTGGCAATCAAGTCGCCCACCAGACCACGATCCAGATAAGTCGCCGTTGTACGTATCCGGCGGTCGTCACTGGTGGTGGCAACAATTTCTGTGCCGGCTTGGCCTTCCATAATGACCGCGCTCTTGATTTGGTTATTGCGAACTTCTTCCAGAAAATCGGAATAGCCGACGTAACCCGCACCTGCAGCAGGCCGTGTGTCGAACTGTTTGAAAACAGTAAACAACACCATTGCGATGACCATCCAGACCGCAATCTTTGAAAACCATGGATTGTTCAAGCGAAGCTCCAATAAGAACGCCCGACCGGCGTTGATAACTCAATAGCGCCGATTCTAGGCTTTCTGACCCCTTGGCACCAAGCTGCGATTTTGATCATCCTCAGCATAAGCATGGAAATGTGGGCTATTTTCGGACCAGTCCGACCAAAAAAGTCTCCGAAGAGCGGTCGCGTGAGGCCTTGGGCTTGATGCGTTTGACGGTGACAAAGGTCTCGCGAAATCGCTTGACCAGCGCATCGTAGCTGCCGCCGTGAAACACCTTGGCCACCAACGCTCCCTGTGGTTTGAGGTGAACCTGCGCAAATTCCAGGGCCAGTTCCACCAAATGCTCAACCCGAGCGGCATCCACCGACTCAATGCCGGACAGGTTGGGGGCCATGTCAGAGACCACCACGTCGGCCAATTGCCCCTGCATGCAGGCGGTCAGCTCTGCCAGCACAGCATCCTCCCGGATGTCGCCCTGAATGAACACCACGCCTTCAATGGGCTCCATGGGCAACACGTCCAGCGCGATGATGCGGCCATTGAGCTCACCCATGGCGGCACCGCCACCGTGCGCTGTTTTGGGCGAGAGTTTTCGGCGCGCATACTGGCTCCAGGCACCCGGCGTGGAACCCAGGTCTACCACCAGTTGACCGGGTTTGATCAAATGCAGGCTTTCGTCAATTTCCTTCAACTTGTAGGCGGCCCGCGCCCGGTAGCCGTCTTTTTTGGCCAATTTGACGTAGGTATCGTTCACATGGTCGTTGAGCCATGCGCGATTGACCTTGCTGCTTTTGACTGCTGATTTCATGCTTCTTTCAATTGGCCCAACCCTATGGGTGTTTACCGCGATGTTTCACTCTGCCCGATAATACGGGTATGCCTCAAATAATACTGACTCCTGCCCAACGCAAACTGCACCGCGCCGATGCGCACCACCTCGACCCCGTGGTCATGATCGGTGGCGATGGCCTGACGGTTGCCGTCAAGAAAGAAGCCGATGCCGCCCTGAAAGCCCACGGCCTGATCAAGGTGCGGGTGTTTTCCGACGACCGCGCTGCGCGCGAAACCATGTTTGCCACGCTGGCCGATGAGCTCAACGCCGCACCCATCCAGCACATCGGCAAACTGCTGGTACTGTGGCGGCCGATGCCAGAGCGTGAAAAAACTGTTGACGAAGACCGCATGCCTGCGCCTAAGGATGTCAAAGTCCTTAAGTTCAGCAAGCGCGGCGGTCAGCGCCCTGAAGTCAAAACCCTGCGCGTCTTGGGCAACCAGCGTCTGACCTCTGGTGGCCAGATCAAACGCGCCAAAAAGAAACCCGTCAGCATCAAGAAGCGCAACCAGGACTGATGCCGTCAGGCCCAGACTACTAACATGACTGGCATAGTTGCAAAGCCCGCGAAACATGAAGAACGACTGTCATTGCGGGCAACGACCCGCAATCCAGGTCTTTCGAGAAACATCAAGGCAATGAAATCAATAGGTTGCGCAGCCCTAAAAGTTAAACGCGCACGCAGCAATAACTGACCACTCAGTAAAAGGTGCACGCAGGGCTGGCGGAAATATGGCAATCTTTCGAACGGGGTAGCGTCAGCTCCACCAATGTAATGCTCGCAATCAGCCCCAAACCATGCTCTTAATCCATCTTTAACGTAAGAATTATGTAAGGTGGTTGTTTTGTACCTTTTCAACGTTGTAAGTTGTTGATTTATATAGGTGGTTCGTCTCCTGTTTTTGATTTTCGTTTTGTTGTGCCATAATAG
>CAIVHU010000211.1 GCA_903905735.1 uncultured beta proteobacterium | reverse complement strand
TTGTAGTTGGCAGAAGGTCGTGGCTGTTCAGTGACACACCTGCCGGCGCACACTCCAGCGCCGTCATCTATTCCTTGGTGGAAACGGCAAAGGCCAATGGCGTGGAACCGTATGCCTGGCTGCGTCGAGTACTACGCGAAATACCAGCCGCAAAGACGGTTGAAGATGTTGAGGCGCTTCTGCCCTGGAACCTGCGCCTACCAGAAATATCACCAATTCCGCTTCCCTGACTACCTGCGGTTAATGGCGCGCTTACGTCGATACCAACCGCGTGACTTGGTCACCCGAGATGTTCCGCATTTTCGGTCGCGATCCGGCTCTGGGGATTCCGAACCTGCAGGGGCAAGCCGAGTTATACACGCCACAGTCGACGAAGCAGCTTTTTGATGTCGTCAGCCGGGCCGTATCGAGCGGCATACCCTACGAGCTCGAACTGCTGACGGTGCAGCCCGACGGCGAGCAGCGGCCCTGCTTCGTTAAAGGCTTCCCAGAGCGCGATGGCAGCAATCGGGTGATCCGCCTGGCAGGGCTGGTGCAGGACATCACGCAGCGAAAGCGCGAGGAAGAAAAGACCAGGCTTGCCGCCAGCGTCTTCAGCCACGCCCGAGAAGGCATCACCATCACCGACGCCGATGGCGTCATCCTCGATGTCAACGAAGCCTTCACCCGCATTACCGGCTACAGCCGCGAAGAAGCCCTCGGGCAGAACCCGCGCATCCTCAAGTCTGGTCGCCATGACAAGGCGTTTTATGAAGCGATGTGGCGTGACTTGACCGGGATGGGGCACTGGAGCGGCGAAGTCTGGAACCGACGCAAGGACGGCGAGGTGTACGCCGAACTGCTGACGATCAGCGCGGTCTGCGATGCCCAAGGCAAACCGTCGTACTCACGCCCTCGGGTGAGCGGTGACAACGCCTATGCAGAGTCATTGTTTCGCACGGCCAAGTACCGCCCGGAGTTTCCCACCAAGGGTTTCGGGACGCTGCAGGCGGCGCGTGAATGGGGTGCGGCGTTTGTGCACTGGTATAACCTGGAGCACAAGCACAGCGGCACCCACTCGGGCGTGTTGGTCTGAATCCATTGACGGAACTCGCCATCCTCCTTGCGATTGCGCGGCATGACCGTGACGAATCTGCCGCCGGCGCGGTCAATGTGCTCCATGTTCTCGCGCGAGCACAGCTTGGAGTCGGCAACGTACAGAAAGTCCGCGCGCCCGGCAACGGTGCGCAGCGTGTTCCAGGTCTGGATATGGGTACGCGAGTCGGTGACGTTACCGTCAATGCAGCGAAAGGCCACCGGCACATGGCCGTCGGCGGTCATGGTGAGGATGAACAGCAGTTGCTTGAGATCAGGCCGGTGCGCCTTGGAGTGACCATAGGTGATGGCAGGCGCGGTGCGACCGCGCACAGCGCGTCCGGTTGCATTGCGAAAGTTGCCACAAAAGCTGATTGACGTACTGTCATTGTGAAGCTCGTCAAAGCGAAGGCCAAAGCGCTGAGCGACAGCCAACACCACATCGGTCAAAAGCGCAGCGCGGTCCGCGTCGAAGAGGTGATCCAATGCGCGCCCAAGCCGGACTGTGCGTCACGGTCGCAATCCGCATCATTAGTGTTTGGATCTATAACAATGCCGGCGCATCGGTTTTTGCCGTCATCCTCATGCATTCCATTGCCAACACCGCCAGAACGGGTTTCCCCGGCGGGAGGAGTGGCTATGAGCTTGGCAACGGCTCAGTAGCCTATTCCATCATCATCGTTTTCACCATTCTGGTTGTCTTCGTGTGGCGACCATCCACACTCACTAATTTCTCTGGGCAAAAGAGCATCAAAATCAAAACTTGATTGGCATTCGAGCGTTACTGATGCACGGAGCAGCAAAAATCAAAAAAAGGACTGCCCGATACCGGGCTTTCGTGACTGACTCTTTACGCTGCCATGTTGTTATTACGTCGGCTAGCCGCCGTCAAAGTGCATGTCCTGTAGATGACTTGTGTCCGCCACCACACAGACGACCACACTTTCAAATCGTACGGTCAACCTTCGACCAACACCTACTGTCATACGCTGGAAAAAAAACATGGCTAAATGCCGAAATCTTCTATCGCGCCTTTTGTCAGGCGCCAAGGATCACGACCAACAGCGGTTGTATGACAACCAGCCCGCTACAAAGGAATCGCCGCCACTGGGCGTTGATGCCACGCTAGCCCAGAAAGCGAGGAAATGATGACGACGCCCAACATTCTGGCCTTGGTACTGGCCGGCGGGGAAGGCTCGCGTTTGTACCCGCTTACAGAACATCGCTCGAAGCCATCAGTTCCCTTCGGCGGGCGCTACCGTATCGTCGACTTCGTCCTCTCCAATCTGGTTAATTCCAAAATCTTTGCCATTTACCTGCTGGTTCAGTACAAGTCGCAATCCCTGATCGAGCATATTCGCCGCTCCTGGGTGATGTCACCCATCTTCCCCGAGCAGTTTGTCGCCGTCGTGCCACCGCAGATGCGTGAGTCACCTGAGTGGTTCCAGGGGACTGCCAATGCCGTCTATCAGAACCTGGGCCTCATCGAAAAACATGCGCCAGACTTGGTCATGGTGCTCAGCGCTGACCACATCTATCGCATGGACATGCGTCAAATGGTCGCCTTCCACCTGGCCAGCGGTTCCGATGTGACCGTCGCAGCTTTGCCAGTGCCGATCGCAAACGCCTCGTCGTTCGGCATCATCAAAGCCGCAGCCAACGGAATCATCAGCAGCTTCGTTGAGAAGCCAGACAACCCAGCCCCGATGGCTGACGATCCGGGTCGCGCCTACGCCTCGATGGGCAATTACATATTCAACACTGATGTCCTGATCAAGGCGCTGAAAGAAGGTAACCAGCTTGGCGAAAAAGACTTTGGCAAAGATATGTTGCCGCGTTTGATCAAGACAAACCGGGTGTTTGCCTACAATTTTTGTGACAACCGGATTCCGGGGACACGCGACTATGAGGAACCGGGCTACTGGCGCGATGTTGGCACGATCGATGCGTATTTTCAGGCCCACCAAGACTCGCTGGGGGTCGAGCCGAAGTTTGACATGTTCAATCCCAAGTGGCGGATCGGCTCGGACAACTACCAGGGTCCGTCACCGAGATTTTTCAACGCCGACGTTCACAACAGCATCATCAATTCCGGTAGCCTGATAAAAGGCGCTCGAATCCGCAATTCAATTATCCGCAGTGAGGTGCTTTTGGAAGATGTGGAACTCGATGAATGCATCATCATGGATTACTCGGTACTGCGCAAAGGGGTACGACTCAGGCGCGTCATTGTTGACCGGTACAACACGATCGAGGCGGGCGAGTGCATTGGCTACGACACCCAAGCCGATCGTCGACGATTCACTGTCACGGACTCCGGCATCGTTGTGTTAACCAGAGGCGAAGGTACCGATTCTCGCGCGGACGACGTAAAGTTTCGCTATCTTTAGTGGCGGCAAGTCAAAACGCGATCGATGTTGTTCGGTCCGCATCTGTGCATCGAAAACAGTCAACTCTTACGGCAAAGGAAACCGAGATGGAGTGCTCTGTGTCCTTCGCCAGTGCCTAGTGTTTGGAGCCCAACATGTTTGGGAGATTTGGGATCAAGCGGCGAACTCGCCGGTGGTCAAGGTGATGTTGCGGCGTGGTGTCGGAGTGCTTGACCAGGGCGCCTCGTTGCCCCTCCCACATCAACGGCGTGACATTCATGGTGAACCAGTGTTGCTCAACAGGTGTGTGGCATGGGTACTTCATGCAGAAGGCCCGGATTTTCCCGGACAGCACGGCACGAATACTCGGCCGTGTCGGCCTCAATTACATGGACCCGGATCACATCGCCGCTGTGCTCAGAGAGGGCAAAGCAACGGTGGGTAGGCCCTTCGCCGGCAAGAAAGTGATCGCGCCGAGTTTTGCGACAACCGTGCCAATTCATGATGCCCAAGGCCAGGTGATCGGCGCATTGGCGGGGATCACTGACCTGAGCAAGCCTGGATTTCTCGACAAGATTTTGGAGAGCAAATACGGCAAGACTGGCGGTTATGCTTTGACTTCACCGAAGGACCGGCTGATCGTTATCGCCTCCGACAAAAGACGCATCATGGAACAAACCCCCGCGAGGGGTGTCATCCCCGCGATGGACCGTATGCTCGACGGTTACGAAGGCACCTACATAGTTGTCAATGCGATCGGCTCAGAGGTGATGAATACGGGCAGGAACATTCCCATTGCAGATTGGCGTCTCGTCGTTTCTATCCCCACCGAAGAGGTCTTTGCTCCGATCAAGGATACACAGCAGCGCATCCTCTTGGCTGCCCTGGTGCTGAGCCTGCTTGCGGGCACGCTGACGTGGTGGATATTGGGACATTACCTGACCATGGTGCTATCGGCAAACAAGCTGACAAGCGCCACGGATAGACTGCAGACAGCCAATGAAGAACTGGCCTTCCAGAGTGCAGAGAAGGGCAAGCGTGCCGATGAACTGGTCATCGCCAACGTCGAGTTGGCCTACCAAAGTGACGAGAAGGAGAAACGGGCAGCCGAACTGGTCGTTGGGAATATAGAAATGGCGTTTCAGAGCGCGGAGAAGCACAAGCGTGCCGATGAATTGGTCGTTGCCAATGAAGAACTAGCTTTCCAGAGCGTTGAGAAGGGCAACGTTGACGCGCGTCATCTCCTCATCGCTGATCTTGCGCCCAGTAGGATACTTGCGACGATCCAAACGACACTTGACTTTGAGACCTTTGGCGGTTGTCGTCCTGGCGATCAGGTTGACAATGGTTTCGTAATCAACC
>CAIVHU010000210.1 GCA_903905735.1 uncultured beta proteobacterium | reverse complement strand
CACGGCAACTTTCTCGATGTAATTACGGCTGAAATCCGTAAAGCCGTCGTAATCAATATTTTCAACTAAAGTGCCATCGTTGATTCCATATGTTTGGCAGATTTACGCACGCGGATCAGGAAATCTGCCCTTTCAGGAAACCATTCAAATGACAACAAACCTATCACGCGTGTTACCCATAGTGTTTCTAAAACGTAGTTCGTTGAAGAATGCGCAAGCCCAACGGCACGCGGGCAGGTTTGCTCGTGTTTCCATTGATGGCGATTCCCCAAATGGCAGCGGATTCATCGCCTTATTGGAGGCATTTCGACCCACCGGCGGCACGGCACCTGGTGAGATCGTCGCTCGCCGCAGCGGGTGAGAGCTGAACTTCCGCCTCTGTGGTCTGGTTGGATGAATGCATCCTGGTTTGCGTCAGCCAATGTTTGGCTGGATGGCCACAGTCCAGCGGATCTGCTTGATTCAGACATCGACGCTGTCTTGCGTGCTGCGCAGTTATTGACAAGGGCCGAAGAGTTTCCAAGTTTCATGGTGCGACGTGCGTACGAAGTTGCGTCGAGTGTGTGAAACGTGGTCCTGACCGCTGAAACCAGGGTTTGCTTGCCTCTGCAATGCCACATACAGCGCGTTTTTGGCTGATAGGTGCAATCCCTGCAGGACAACCGTAACGTGGGACGCAGGCCACCGAAAAAAATGGTTGCTGTGTGTGGCAACGAACAGAAGCCAAGGTGCCTGAGAGGCAACACTTAGCCATGAACTTGCAACACACAACTCAAAAATCAGGCAAATTTCTCCCGTCTAAGCGAGAGCTTTTGTCACATCAGGCTGTTGAAGTTGGGTGCGTTGACGAGAACCGTAAAGGAGTTGCTGTCACGTTGTAGTAAGAGCAATTTTGGTCGAGCTGGCGCAGGGATAGACGAAAAAACTGTCATGCATTCGCCATGTTTATGAAATCGCGCAATCGCTGCTATTTTTCGGGATCGAATTCGATCTAAAAAGGAGCCAATGCAATGACCTATCAAGGTGAGCGTTCTTGTCCAATGGCGAGCGAGAAGGGGCAGTTTTTCGAGGGTTCCATTGGCCGGGGTGATCACGTGCTGTAGCAATCAACTTTCGCGCCGAGGGCGCGAAGAACTCGTGTTCAGTGGACCCGCCACTGCAAATTGATGATCGATGAAGTTGACTGCGCAAAAGTGGATGTCAGTGCGTTATCAGGCTGAAGTAGGTTGCGGGCAGTGGTTGAATCGGCTTGGTTTGGTCAAAGGGAAGGAATTGCACATGTCTAAATTGTCCTCGCGAGAGAGAAACACTATGCCTGGACGTCAGTTTGCCTTTCCTGCACAACGCAAGGAACCATTGGAAAATGCCCGTCATGTTCGCAATGCGATAGCCAGATTCGCCCAAGTTCAGGGCGTGACTGATGTTCAGCGCGATGAGGCTTGGCAGAGAATTGAGGCTGCCGCAAGCCTCTATAGCGTGGCATTGCACGAGGCGAATTGGCGCGAACTGATCGCTCGACGCAACTTCAGCCACTCGTGACGCGCGTCCAACTCCGGATAGCGGCGAAACGTCCGGCCTATACGCAGGGGAGCGCCGAGAACGCCGACTTGGAACAAGGCATGCCGAGCTGAAGCACGACTTGGCAGGTGATCATTTGGGTCATGCACAAATCGGTAGTTTCATGGGCAGCCCAGCCACGCAGCACCCCTGTGGGCATAGTCTCTACGCGAATTTGGCAACTAGGAGCAGCCCGATTCTGCGATTGTTGTTTCGCTGACGACAGTAGAAAATCAAATGTTTGGTCGCGTTAATCATTGAGTCGTTGGAGGCAAATGTGACTGTGCACTTGCGAACATTACATCAGCAACGGGTGGTTTCTTCAAACGGCAGCAGAACAGCATACAAAATTCTGAATTTCGACCGCCAAGATTCAACTTGGCTTGTTTAAAGTTGCACAATTTACAAATGAACTCTGCGCTATCAGCGCATTTCATGGAGTTATGCAAAATTTGTCACTGATACGAAGTCATTTGCTGGTTGTGCGCAGTTTGTCTTAGACCGAATTTCCGGAAACGGTCTGTTGGGTGACAGATGAGATCTGGGTGCCAGCGCGTCCAGCGAGCATGTCTTCGATTTGGTCCAGTGCCCCGATCACCGCGCGCTTGCCCGTCGCGCGAACAAAAGAGCAGGCCGCATCCACTTTGGGTGCCATCGAGCCCGTGGCGAACGCATAGTGCGCCAATTCATCTGGTGTGGTGTTGATCAGCGCGCGTTCTTCGGCTTGCCCCCAATTCAGGTAGACAGCGGGGACATCTGTGGCAATGATCAGGCAGTCGGCATGCAACTCGATGGCCAACATGGAACTGCACAGATCCTTGTCAATGACGGCTTCGACCCCTTGCATGCCCGCACCGCCTGGCTTGCGCGTCACCGGGATACCGCCGCCACCCGCCGCAATGACCAGCGCGCCATGCTGCAGCAACCAGCGCATGGCGTCCAGCGCCGGGATGTTCACAGGCTTGGGCGACGCCACCAGTCGGCGAAATCCCTTGCCGTCCGGCCCCATGACCCAATGCCGCTGTGCGCCAACGGCATCCGCCTGCGCCTTGGTGTACATCGGTCCGATAGGCTTGCTTGGCTTTGAAAATGCGGGATCATCGGGGTCCACCTCGACGCGTGTCAGCAATGAGACCACCGGACGCGTGGCGGGCAGCAGGTTGGCCAGTTCCTGCTCCAGCAGATAACCCAGCATGCCTTCAGATTCGGCATCGAGCACATCCAAGGGGTAACTCTCCACTGCGGTATAGGCTGCTGACTGCAAGGCCAGCAAGCCCACTTGCGGCCCATTGCCATGGGTCAGAATCACGTCGTTGCCGGCGGCCAAGCCTGCCAATTGCACCGCGGCGTGGCGAACATTCTCCAATTGATTGTCAGCGCTGGGCACCTGTGCGCGCCGCAGCAGGGCATTTCCACCTAGGGCAACAACCAGCTTCATGGGCGCCTCATGCCAGCGTCGCCACCAGCACCGCCTTGATGGTGTGCAGACGGTTCTCAGCCTGGGTGAAAACCACCGACGCATCTGACTCGAACACCTCATCGGTCACTTCAATTTCGGTCAGACCGTATTTTTCGTGCACTTGTCGACCCACCTCGGTATCCAGGTTATGAAAGGCTGGCAGGCAGTGCATGAAGCGCGTTCGCGGTTTGCCGGTCGCCTGCATCAGCGCTTCATTCACCTGATATGGCATGAGTTCGGCAATGCGCTGCTTCCAGACATCCTCGGCTTCACCCATCGATACCCAGACATCGGTGTACAAAAAATCGGCCCCAGCCACGGCGCGCAGGGGATCGGTTTCCAGCGTGATGCGGGCGCCGGTGGTTTGTGCCAGAACGCGCATCTGGGCCACCAACTCGGCCGGAGGCTGCAGCGCGCTGGGCGCGGCAATGCGCACATCCATGCCCATTT
>CAIVHU010000209.1 GCA_903905735.1 uncultured beta proteobacterium | reverse complement strand
TCTTTGTGCACATCCATTCCTACGTACTTGATAAACTCGTTCACGATCTGCCTCCTCAATTTCGGCTCGGCGCCTTTGGTTGAAAGAACCCAAGCGTAATCCGCGTCGCTTGAGGTTGGCAGGTCAATACATGATGTCTAACACTCAGCGGCGATGTCCCACTCGCAGTTGAAGGTTGCGGTTGGTCGTTGAAGCCGTCAGGTCCTACGGAATATGGATTCTGGCTTCAACAACCGCAAAGAAAACACCAATGGAAATTGGCGCCACCAGGTGGGTTGAAGGCGCAGTTGAATCAACAGATCTGCTCACTTCGTCGAGTCATCGACTGCCAGATCAGATTGGCCAGAGATTTCCGTTTCAGCCAGATCGGATGCTTTCAAGGGTGTGGCCTTGGCCAGTGCCATCCAGACCCCAAACGGTAACTCGGTACAGGGTCGCTTGGGTGCCATCCGCAAAACCTCAAACTGGTTGTTCTGGAACACCATCACCCCACACTCCAGTGGAATCTCATTGGCCTTGGCAATCGGGTGCCCACTGCGATCACAGCCCAGCACATACCAGCACTGGCCACCCACGTCCAGGTAAGCCGCACGTTTGTCGACCCTTTTGATGTCCCCCAACAAATCAGCCCGGCTGACCTTGATTTCATGGACGATGGGCTCCAGATATTCCCGCCGTGAGCTGTTGCGGATCGAAAAGACATCGGGCTGACACATTTTCCAGCGTGAACTCTCTTCAGGCTCCCCCTGCACCTTGGCGCGTAGGTTCAATCCAGTCCAGACCAATCGGCCATCGCGCAGCATGGCTTGCACGACCTTATCCACCAGGGCTTCATGGGCTGAACGCGCCTGGCGGTTACCCTGCGTGGCTGTGGCCAGATGGGCGATACCAGCATCGGTGACCCGCACCAGGTCATGAGCGTTGCCGTTGGTCGTGCGCTCCAGCAAACCCGCTGCCAGCAGATCAATCTCCACCACATCCTGATACGGCCAACCGGCAGATCGGTACACCTCCCGCAGACGTTTGGCGTGAAGGCGCTTGAGGGTGGGTGCCTCCTGCATCTGGGTCTGCTTCGCCATGGCTATCTCTTGCATGATGGCCCTCCTCCCCCTCTCAAGCCCTGGCCACCGGCATGTCGTCAAAACAAGTGGTGTAGCCAGGTGTCCGGCGCTGCTGTTTCATCGACCAGATCCGCTTGTCTCCGGCCAGACCGGCACTGGCCATCTTTAGCGTGCCACGGCCATAACGCTGGTTTAGCCCATCCATGGCCGACATGAGCTGAGTCTTGTCACAGTCTTGGCCCTGGCGATGATCCGCGTCGGCTTGCAGGTTCAGTTCACCCTGAACCACGCTATCGGACTGCAGATCCAGCAGCATGACCCCGGCCTTGGCCAGCTGGAACCCGGGTTGGTAGATGCACTTCAGACCAGACAAGGCGGCATGGACGATGACGGTGGTATCGGCACTGGGTCGCACCAGCGGCACGATCACCGATTGGCTGTACTGGGCATCCTTGCGGAACGGACTGGTGCGGACAAAGACCATCACCTGGCTGGTCAGGCTATGCTGCTTGCGCACTTTCTCTGCCGCTCGGCTGGCAAACTCGGTCACCGCCTGGTTCAGGTCCGAGAGTTCGGTGACCGGGTGACCAAAGGAGCGGGTGCAGGCAATCTCCTTTTTTGGGGCTGGTGCATGGTCCAGGTCGATGCAGGGGGTGCCTTGCAATTCGCGCAGGGTGCGCTCCAGCACCACCGACCAGCGGCTTTTGACCATGACGGGGTCAAGACGAATCAGGTCCAGCACGGTTTTGACACCGGCTGCCGTCAATTGTTTTGATATCTCTCTGCCCACACCCCAGACTTCATTGACTGGCGTGGCGGCCAACACCGCATCAAGTTCCGTTGGCGTCAACTTGGAGAAGTCACACACCTGTGCCAGATGCGCCGGATAGCTGCCGGGTTTGCACTCTGCCGTCTTGGCGACATGGTTGGCCAGTTTGGCGAGGGTCTTGGTGGTGCCGATACCAATGCCACAAGGAATGCCGACCCATTGCAAGATGCGTGAACGGATCTTGTGGCTGCGCGCCACCAGGTCACCGCGAACACCGCTGAGGTCAATGAAGCTCTCATCAATCGAATACACCTCCTGATGCGGGCCTAGACCTGCAGCCAGGCTCATCATGCGATCACTCAAATCACCATAGAGGGCGAAGTTGGCTGACAGGGCCACCAGTCCTGCCTCCTCTGCCAGGTGCTTGATCTGAAACCAGGGGGCGCCCATGGCGATGCCGAGGGCTTTGGCTTCGTTGGACCGGGCAATGGCACATCCATCGTTGTTGGACAGCACCACCACCGGCAGGCCGTTGAGACTGGGACGAAATACCCGCTCACAGCTCACAAAGAAGTTGTTGCCATCGATCAGGGCGTA
The DNA here is from genome assembly GCA_903905735.1 of uncultured beta proteobacterium. Classification (GTDB taxonomy): domain Bacteria; phylum Pseudomonadota; class Gammaproteobacteria; order Burkholderiales; family Burkholderiaceae_C; genus Rhodoferax. Next base: position 768 of record CAIVHU010000209.1, on the reverse strand, counting down.
CATGACTGCGCTTTGGCTTTGAATCTGGATCGGTCGGGTGTTAAACCGGGAACTGTTTGATGCTGCTGGTGACGACACCCCAGACCTCCAAGGTCTGACCTTCCTTGGGCACGATGTCGGCAAAGGTAGGGTTGGCCGCTTTGAGCTTGATACGCCCTGCCCTTTGGTAATACTGTTTCACCGTGAAGTCACCATCCACAATGGCCACCACGATGTGGTTGTGTCGGGCCTTGATAGCGCGGTCCACCACCAGGATGTCCTTGTCAAAGATGCCAGCCCCCACCATGGAGTGGCCACTGGCCCGCAGGAAGTAAGTCGCCTGGGGATGGATGATCAGGACCTGGGTCAGGTCGATGCGTTGGCCACCAAGGTCTTCAGCGGGTGACGGAAAGCCCGCGTGGACCCGGTTGTTGAGGAGCAGCACCTGCAGCGGTGTCTCAGAAATGGGCACGGGCTGCAGGGCTGAAATAAAGCTGTACATTTAACCAGTATATTGCAATGGCGATGACTGCACCACAAGCAGCCAGGCCTTGTGCTTGTTTTTTAAGCACGCCTCGCCAAACCAAGGCTGGTCTGGGTTTGCCGACTTGTTCAGGCTGTTGTCCACAGGCTTGGTCCCGTTTATTGGGGACAAGGGCTGAGATACGATCTTTGGCATTCAGTTCTGCTCACCCTTCCCACTCCTAAAGATTCAGTGCAAGCCTTCTACGCCGATCATTTTGTGTTGCCCTTGCCTGAAGGCCACCGTTTCCCGATGGCCAAGTACGC
>CAIVHU010000208.1 GCA_903905735.1 uncultured beta proteobacterium | reverse complement strand
CGATGTAATTACGGCTGAAATCCGTAAAGCCGTCGTAATCAATATTTTCAACTAAAGTGCCATCGTTGATTCCATATGTTTGGCAGATTTACGCACGCGGATCAGGAAATCTGCATTTGCAATTCCTTCTTCAAAACTCTTGGCATCGACAACAGTGGTAGATGCCGCCTATTCCATGGCAAGTCGTTCAAGACTATGCAGTGACTATTCTTTTGACACGTTCCTCGCGGATTGGCAGATTCAGCAAAGCAGCCAAAGCGGCCAAGACCATATCGGCGTACCACATCCAAGTGAAGTCTCCGAACTGACTCATCGAGAGACCTCCCAGCCAGGCTCCTAGAAATCCTCCAATCTGGTGCGACAGCAATGTCAATCCGAACAAAGTCGCGAGGTAACGGGTACCGAACAGCTTGCCCACGATAGCGGCGGTCGGTGGTACGGTGGCGAGCCAAGTAAGACCAAGTCCTAGTGCGAACAGGTAGTAAGTCCACTCGACTTTGGGCATCATCAGATACCCAAAGATGAGTAGCGTTCTTGAACCATACATGACAGAGAGGATGTATTTGCTCCGGTACTTCGCCACAAATGAGCCTGCAATAAGACTACCGAAAATGTTGGCGATGCCAATAAGCGCCAAAGACCAACTGGCCACGTTAGGTGGTAGACCGCAGAGGCCAACCTCCCCTGGTAAATGCGTCACCAAGAATGCAATATGAAAACCACAGGTGAAGAAACCTGCATGCAACAGGAGATAGCTGGGGTTCTTGAGTGCATCAAAAATCGCTCGCTTTAGCCCACCGTTCTGCACATCCTGAGCATGAGGTGCTGGCTGCGCGCCGGTCACCCGGTCGACGAGAGGAATGGCGGTCAGAGCCACGATTGCCATGGAGCCGATAGCACCCATCCAGCCAATACTCTGTATAAGCTTTTGCAGGAGGGGTGCGAAAACAAACTGTCCAAAAGACCCGCCGGCATTGAGGATCCCGGAGGCCGCACCTCTTGACTCTACCGGTAGACGCCGAGCTGCCGCACCAATCAGCACGGAAAAACTACCCATTCCCGACCCCACTGAAGCCAATAGACCAAGTGAAACTGCAAGGCCAAATCCACTCGAAACAAAGGGAGTGATGAGGCAACCAAGTGCCAAAATAACCAGGCCCGCGATGAGTACCGGCCGCGGACCGTAGTGATCAGCAATGGCTCCAGCTACCGGTTGAACAGCACCCCAGGTGAATTGGCCGATAGCCAAAGCGAAGCTGATGGTGGCAATACCCAGGCCAGTCGAGGTATTCACAGGACTGACGAAAAGCCCGAATGACTGTCTGATGCCCATGGTGACCATGAGAATTCCTGCTGAAGCAAGAACGATGATCAGTAGATCAGGACGACGCACGCTATGAAACATGGGGTGGCTCCTTCGATATCTCGTTTTTCGATGGCATCACATAGCGCCATAAATCGCAGCATCTGGACGACAAAGCTGCCCGGTTTGGCCTTCACGCCCGCAAGCGGCGCGTGCGAAAGGTGCCCCAACCACCGCTTAATGCAGCTTTCAAGAAAGCTGCCAGCCCGCTTTCGTCGGGACGCGGCGATTTGCCCTTTGCAATGCGCTTGAGTTGGCGCTCGTACCACCACACCTCCATGACCCCCATGCGGTCAACTGCCTTGATACCAGTTTTGATAGGGCGGACTTGCTGCGGGCTGTCGCGTCTTTGCAGCAAGGCGGCTGGTGCGTCGGGGTCGATCGCCAGCAGCCGCGCCACGCCCACCACATCCAACGCGCCGGTACTCAGGGCGGCGTTCATGCCGGCCGCTGTGCGAAAGCCTCCGGTCACCATCAGCGGCACCTTCACAGCGGCTCGCACCTTCTCGGCAAATTCGAGGAAGTAGGCTTCGCGGGCCACGGTGGAAGCCTTCTTTGGTTCTTGCATATTGACGCCCATGCCGGGTGCCTCGTAGGTGCCGCCTGATATCTCGATCAGGTCGATGCCCGCATCGGTCAACGCGCGGATCGTCTCTATCGACTCTTCTTCGGTAAAGCCTCCGCGCTGGAAGTCGGTCGAGTTGAGCTTGATCGACACCGGGAAATCCGGCCCGACCTGGCGGCGGATTTCCGCGTAAACGGCCAACACAAAGCGCCGCCGCTTTTCGAGGCTGCCGCCCCATTCGTCATTGCGCCGGTTGTGGTGCGGAGAGAGGAACTGGCTGACCAGGTAACCATGCGCCCCGTGGATCTGCACGCCACCGAATCCAGCCTTCTTGCAGATGGCCGCGCTTCGGCCAAACCGCTCAATGATGTTGTGTATTTCGGATGTGGTGGCTTCGCGCGGGGTCTCAAATATTGCCGCCATGTCCTCGCGGAAAGGCACAGCCGAGGGAGCGAGGTTGACCACATTCAAGCCCTTGGATGATTGTTTGCCCGGATGATTGAGCTGCACCCAGATGGCCGCCCCTTGCTCGGTTGCCGCTTGTGCCCATTGCCTGAGGACAGGCAAGTCTGTCTCGTCCTCGATCACCACATTGCCGGGCTCGCCCAGTGCGCGGCGGTCGATCATCACGTTGCCCGTCAAGATCATTCCCAGCCCCGAGGAACCCCAGCGCCGGTACAGTTTTACCAAGTCCGGGGTCGGGCGATTGTCGTAGGTAGCCAGCGTTTCACTCATTGCTGCTTTGGCGAGTCGATTGCGCAGCACGGTGCCGTTGGGGAGAGTCAAAGGTTGATTCATCAGGTCTGTTTTCATGGGAGCCTCAGAAGGTGGTACGGTCATAAGGAGAAACGATCTTTGGGGGCTGGAGGAATGCCGTCAGTCCCTGGAACCACATCACTTCGCGAAAGTCGCCGCTGATGGTCAAGTGTTTGCTGCCCACACCTCTGATGAAGGCTGCCTGGGCATCCTTGGCGGACAAAATAGAGAAACCTTTGGCCGCACTGGTAAAGCTGAGTGTGAACTGGGGATTCGGCGTCAAACCGGCAAAGGAGCGGATCGCACCGTTTTCGATGACATAGTGGCGACCGGCACCGGAAAGTGTGCGGATCTGAAATACCAAGCGTTTGGCCCCGACATACTGTGCGCAGTCGGCGTTGTGCTTGATCTTTCGTTGCAACATCTGGGCGAGTGCCCACAACAGGAATTTAAATTTAAGCATTTCGGGCATCCTTTAGTAGTGAAGAGCGCGCTCGGACGATGACTGTCATCACGTCACTCGCTCAGAAACTGGACTGCGTGACGCAAGAAGCGCTGCGGGTACTGGAACTGTGCGCCGTGGCCAGCGTCGGGGTAGATGAACAACTGCGCGTTCGGCATGTTGCGCGCCATGTAGAACGAGTTGATGGTCGGGATCATCACGTCGTTCACGCCGTTGAGGATGAACGTGGGGTGGCGGATGCCGCGTAGATACGCGAAGGGATCATCCTCCGACAACCGTGGCAGATAGAGTACGTTGGCCTCGATCTGTGCAATCGCAGCCTCCTGGGAGGACGGCGGATCCTGGTCCTTGCGCTGGTGACGCCGTTCCCAGAACTCCTTCGCGGCCTGCTCGGCCTGTGCCGAGCGACCAAAGAACAGGTACAGGAAGTCTTCGAAATCGGGAACGGGATTGACTGCGGTGGTCAGCACGCGCTGCTCCATGTCGGGGTTGCCGCCACGCGGGCCGGTACCCAACAACATCAGTTTGCGCACCAGAGTGGGATGGCGCCAAGTCAGATCCAGTGCCTGAAAGCCGCCCAACGAAAAGCCCAGAAGGTCGATCTGCTGCAGGCCCAGCGCGCGCACGAAGGCTGCCGCATCGTCGGCCATGTCCTCGATGCGAGTGCGCGGTTTGCAGCCTGACGACGCAACACCCCGACCGTTGTAGAGGATGACTTCACGGCCTTCAGCAAGACCGTCGGTCATCAAGGGGTCCCAATGGTCCATGCCGCCACGAAAATGTTGCAGGAACAACATGGGCGGCTGGTCTGACGTGGCATTGCCCCAGCGACGATAGGCGAATTTGTCGCCATCGACTTCAATGAAGCGGGTGGGGACGGTGAGGTGGGTATGGCTCATATTGAAATCCTTGTGTGGGTCGGTTCTGGCTGCGATCTCAAGACACGCTTCGCGCCGGCAACACAAACCGCGGCTCGCCGAGCACTTGAGTCGCAACCCGCGATGCGAACCGCCGCGACATGAAGCGCACGCCGAAGCACGTCAACTGGTTGAGCAGGCCGGGCACAACCGTGCGTTTGCCGTTCAGCATCGCGCGGATCGCGGCATGCGCCACAAACTCCGCGCTTTTCATCGACGCGTTCGCGATCATTGAGTAGTCGCCCCCGCCGGACGCGGCATGGAACGCCGTTTCGGTGCCACCGGAGCAGATGCAAGTCACCGACAGCGGCGTGCCGAGGTGCTCGTCATGGAGAGCCTCGCTGAAGTTGCGCACGAACACCTTCGACGCGGCGTACAGCGCCATATTCGGCACGGACTGGTATGCGCCGGTCGACGAAATGTTCAGCATGTGCGCGGGTCCGTTGCTAGTCTTGTGCGCGTCAACGAAGCACCGCGCGAGCGCGACGAGCGAGGTCATGTTGAGTTGGACGAGTTCCGCGTCGCGCGCCCAATCGACCTCGTCGAAGCGGCGGAAGTAGCCGAACCCGGCGTTGTTGATCAGGATGTCGATCGGGCCGCTGGCAGTGGCGGCGGCCCACAGTGCGTGTGCGGCATCGGGCTTGCCGAGGTCTGCGGTGACGATCTCGACCCTCACGCCCTTGCAGGTCGCGGCGACCGCTTCAAGTGCGGCGCTGCGTCGCGCCGTCAGCACGAGATCGACGCCGAGCTTTGCGAGCTCACGCGCGATTGCCGCGCCGATGCCGCTGGATGCGCCGGTCACCAGCGCGCGCTTAGCCATCTTAACGGTGGTGTTTGTACTCATATTTGCCTCAATAGATTTATGCATTGACATCAACAACAGTACGGCCCTGGACTTTTCCGGCGAGCATTCGCTCAGCGACGCTGGACACCTCGGCAAGGCCAACCACATGGGTCGTTCGCGCGAGCTTGTCCAAGTCCAGATCTCGCGCCAGTCGCGCCCAAGCTTCGATGCGCACCTGTTGCGGTGCATTGACCGAATCGATGCCGGCCAGCGTCACATTGCGCAAGATGAAAGGCAACACAGAAGCGGGAAGATCCATGCCATGGGCTAGGCCGCAAGCGGTGACCACGCCGCGATACTTTGTCTGTGCCAGCACGTTGGCCAGCGTGTGGCTACCGACCGAGTCGACGGCACCGGCCCACTTTTCACCGGCTATTGGTGCGCCCGGCTCCGACAGCGTCCGGCGATCAATGATGTCAGCGGCCCTCAGGCTGCGCAGATACTCGCTTTCCTCCGGCCGCCCTGTGGAGGCGACAACCCGGTAACCCAGACCAGACAGGAGGGCGATGGCGACGGAGCCGACACCACCATTGGCACCCGTCACGAGAATGTCCCCCTGATCGGGTGCGAGTCCACCATGCTCAAGCGCCAGCACCGACAGTATCGCCGTGTAGCCCGCCGTCCCGATGGCCATCGCATCCCTGGTGGACAAAACGTCCGGGAGCTTGATCAGCCACTCACCTTTCACGCGCGCCTGCTGCGCATAACCGCCGTGGTGAGTCTGGCTCAAACCCCAGCCATTGGCGACAACGCGGTCGCCAGCAGCGATACCGGGGTAGGAGGAGGTTCTGACCGTTCCGGCGAAGTCGATGCCGGGAATCAGGGGGAACTGGCGAATGACCTCCGCACGGCCGGTGATGGCTATCGCGTCCTTGTAGTTCACGGTGGAGTAATTGATGTCGACCACGACATCTCCGGGCATGAGGTCTTGTTCGCTCAAAGAGACCACACTGGTCGTGATCTTGTCACCGGTCTTGCTGGCGAGTAGTGCTTGGAATGTCATCGTTTTCTTTCAAATGAGCTGAACTGGAATTAACCAATCCTGTAACGAGGGGCAGGCGTTCCAGCCTGGGTACCCGCAAACAGTTCGGAGCGAGCTGCTTCGTACTTTTCCCACAAATTTGCATCGACGACTGATGGCCAGGTGATCATTTCGCCCTGATCCAGGCCGGCGAGCGCCGCATCAACCATGTGCTCGGTCGTCATCAAGGTCTCCTTGTTCAGGGCCGCCAGCGGGACGCCCGACAGATCCCAGAGCTCGGTAGCCGTCGCTGCTGGCAGGACCAGTTGAACCTTCACCCCGGTTTCAGCCAGTTCTTGCTGCAAGCCTCTGCTGTATTGCAATACGAAGGCTTTGGTACCGCTGTAGACGGCGCTGATCGGTAGCGAGTGAACAGCCAGGGCGGAAGCGATGTTGATGATCAAGCCCTGGTTTCTGGCCACGAACGCGGGCACCGCAGCTTGCGTCAGGCGCGTCAGTGCTGTGATGTTGAGGGCAATCTGGGTCAGCGCATTGTCCGAAGACATCTGGGCAGCAGGTGCCAGGTACGCAACACCGGCGTTGTTCACCAGGACGTGCACGTCCCCATTGGTGGCCAGAATCCTCTCGATTCGCGCCACATCCTGATCTTTGGTCAGATCGGCCACGACTGGCTCGGCTTTGATACCGTGCGCGTTTGATATCTGCGTGCACAGCGCTTCCAGTCGGTCAGCGCGTCGGGCGACCAAGATGAGATCGTATCCACGCGCAGCGAGGCGATCCGCATAAACGGCTCCGATGCCGGATGAAGCACCGGTGATAAGGGCGATTTTTTTGGAGTTGAGGTTTGTCATTGATAGCTTTCTAATTAAATTAAGTGATTGATCTGAGATTGTTTGAATCTGACTTACTTGGCAAGGAACTCAAGTGCGCTGGGCACGAATTCGGCGTGGAACTGGAAGATGCCGCCATGTCCGGCATCGGGGTAGATGATCAACTGACTGTTCAGCAGGCGCTTGGCGAGGTCATACGAATTTTTGGTCGGCACCATTGACGACAAGAACGGGCTGCTTGATCACCGAGAAATCGGCCGGATGCTTCTGCCCCCACGCGTTGAGCGCCTGAAGCTGCTTCACATATGCCCAGATGGCAATTTCCTTGTCGCGATTTGCGCTGCGCTCTTGCAAGCGCCTGATGAATGCCTTGCCGGCTTCGATGCCGTTTGGCGTGCGCGTAAAGAAGAGGTACTGCTTCGGGTCCTGGCCGGTGAATGTCGCACGGAGCAGGTCATAGTTCGCCACACCCCCCACGTTGCTGATGCCCGACCCGCCTGCGGGGCCGGTTCCCGCGAGAATCATTTTCCGGACCAGTTGCGGCTCCTTCAGCACGATTTCCTGGGCAATCATGCCGCCCATCGAAAACCCGAACAGATCGACCTGTTTAAACCCAATAGCATTGATGAAGGTAATGGCATCGTCTGCCATCTGTTCCATCGCATTCGACGGTGAGCCACTGGATGCCCCGATGCCACGATTGTCGAAAGCGATCACATGGTGCTTGGCTGCAATGCCGTCCATGATCCGGGGATTCCAGTTGTCCAGCACGGCAGCCAGATGGGCAAGAAACACCACGGGTGTTCCGCCGTTTTGCTTGCCCAACTCCCGGTACGCGAAGCTCACGTCGCCTGCCGTGATGGTCTGCGTGGCCACACTCTTCCAGGAGACCCCTACCGCTTGGCTAGATGCCTGTTGGGCTTGGGTCATCTCAGTGGACACCGCATCTGCTGCAGCCACTGACGCAGGAAGGAAGGTAGCAGTCATTGCGAGCCCGACCAGAGCGGCCTTCAATAAGTGTTGCATGGCATTGGTTTTCATGGTCAGGCTCCAATGCTTGGATAGTCGGTGTAGCCCTTTGGGCCAGGCGTGTAGAACGTTGACATATCCAGAGCGTTGACTGCCGCGCCGCTTCGCATGCGGGCAACCCAATCGGGATTGGCGATAAATGGTCTGCCAAATGCAATCAGATCGGCACGATCTTCAGCCAGCGCAGCCTGGGCACTGGCGCGGTCAAATCCACCGGCAAGAATGAACGTGCCTTTGAATGCGGCACGCAAGGCTTCTTTAGTTGCTTCTGGTACGGGTGGTGTACCCATGGCGGAGTGGTCCAAAACGTGGATATAGGCCAAACCCAGGGACGACAAGTCCTGCACCAGCGCGAGGTATTGCGCATCCACTTCAGGGAATGTGCCGGTGCCACCCAACACACCGTGCGGCGACAGGCGGATACCCACCTTGTCGGCGCCAATGGCGGCAACGGTTGCGCGTGCAATTTCCAGTGCAAAACGGTTGCGCCCTTCGATGCTGCCGCCATAGCCATCGGTTCGTTTGTTGACGTTGGCATTGAGGAACTGCTCGATCAGGTAGCCATTGGCCGCGTGCAACTCAATGCCATCAAAGCCCGCTTCGATCGCCAGTTTGGCCGATTGTGCATATTCATTGACAGTTGCAGCGATGTCCGCCTGCGTCATCGCCCTGGGCGTGGAATGCGGCTGCATGCCTTGGGAGTCCGTGAACATTTCCCCTGGGCACAGGTCTTCTGAAGGCCCTAGCACTTCAGCCCAGACCGGGAGATTGGCAAGGTGCGATACCCGTCCGGTGTGCATCAGTTGAACGACGATCTTCCCGCCTTGGGCATGCACAGCATCGGTCACTTGCCTCCAGCCCGCGACCTGAGCAGCATTGAAGAGACCGGGCATGCGCGGATAACCCAGCCCGTTGGGTGAAGGCGAGGTGCCTTCGGTGATGATCAAGCCCGCTGTCGCGCGTTGGCCGTAGTACTCTGCCATCAGCGCAGTGGGGACGTTGTCCTGTGAAGCACGGCTTCGGGTGAGCGGCGACATGACGACGCGATTGTTCATTTGCAAGGACGATGTCGTAAGCGGTGTAAATAGTGCTTGACCGGAAACCCTCATTTTTCAAAAATAGTTATGCCTAAAATTTAGGCATATAGGGTTTACCCTTGGTTCTTCTAACTTCATTGCTGGCAAATTTCCCGCTGTCATACGCGCCGGCCAAATTTGCTCAATTTG
>CAIVHU010000207.1 GCA_903905735.1 uncultured beta proteobacterium | reverse complement strand
TGCAGCAACAAATGACCGTTTATAGGCTTGCTGTCCGCAACCTCGTTCTCAAACCCAATCACAAGCACAACACGGTCGGTTAACAAAATGTCGAAGATTCCGCACTGGTTCGCCTCAGCGAACCGGTGCGGCGTAATTCAGTGTTTGACAATGTGGGGAAGTCTTTATAGGCTCCGTCATGAGCAGGATTTCGTCAGCAATCGCTACAGCAGAAGGCATGTGCTCCGGTTCGATGGCGGCGTCGAAGTCCCTGGCTCTTCATCACCGCATGTTGTGCCCCTGCCTATGTCGGATGCGGCGGCAGTTGACCCCGAGGAAGCCTTCATTTCGTCACTCTCAAGCTGCCACATGCTGTGGTTCCTCTCCATTGCAACCAAACGCAAGTTCTGCGTCGATCGCTACTTTGACGCCGCAGTCGGGGTCATGGGCAAGAACGCCGAGGGAAAAATGGCCATGTTGACGGTGAGCCTGAAGCCGCAAGTGCAGTTTTCTGGCGAGCGATTGCCCACGCAAGAGCAGATCAATGACATGCACCACGAGGCACATGAAGAGTGCTTCATCGCAAATTCTGTGAAGACGGCGGTGCGTTGCGAACCGGTGTATGCCGCTCTTTGACGTTGTACGCCAGCGGACCACCTTCAGCAGCGGCTCATCCAGAGCCGCAAACGACAACAATTATGTCAGAGGCGGTTACAAGCCTTTTAGGCCTGTAGCCCTTGTAATACATGCGCTGTTAGCTATGGTAGGTATAGCAATGGTGGATATCAATGTGCCCATTTAGGCTCGTGACAAATCCACCACCAGCTTTCGTTGCAAACAAGGTGGCGGGCACCGCCGATGGACACACGGGAATACGCGAGCCCAAGTATTGCTTCACTGACTAAACAACTCCGAATGCGTCCCCGTCCGCACAAAGTTGATGGCGTTGGCGTCCACCTGGTAGATCAGCAGAAAGTCGCCGCCGATGTGGCATTCGTGGTGGTCGACCCAGGCACCTTTCAAGGGGTGATCCAGCCATTCGGGGCCAAGCGGTGCGTCATTGGCGATCAGTAACAGCATGGCCTGTTTGAGCCGGGTCATGTCGTAGCGGCCGGATTGCGACAGGCGCTGCCAGTCTTTCAGAAACGCCCGGGTGTAATCGGCGGCCCGGGGCAGGGCGGAGCGTTTACTGGCTGCTGTTTTTTTCAAGGTCGGCAAACAGTTCGTCGGCCGTGTTGAATCGGGCGCGGCGGGCCGCCATCATGGCGCGGGATTCGTCCATCGCCGCCAGCGTGTCGGCGTTAGGCACCTTGAGTTCGAGCGGAAAAGCTTGGTCAATGACGACGCGGCGCAAAAACAGGCGTACCGCGTCAGACACCGACAGCCCCATGGCGGTCAAGGCAGTGGTGGCTTGTTCCTTGATGTCGTCATCGACGCGGATGTGGAGCATGGATGTTTGTGCTGGCATGGCGGTGCCTCCTTAAGAGGCTGCATTATGTATCTCGTTTGAGACTCATGCAAGCTGGTTTGAACGGGTGCTTGAACGGTTACAGTTTGGCAGTGATCCGCAAGCCGACTATTTATTGATAGTGAAATCAGCCTCCAGACCTTTATCCATAAGCGCAGGCAGCTATATAGTTAATAGTGATCTTTTTTGAAGGAGATACCGCATGCTGGAACTTCGCCCCTCCTGTGAATGTTGCGACATTGATCTGCCGCCGGATTCCACCCAGGCGCGCATCTGCTCGTTTGAGTGCACGTTTTGCGCGACCTGTGTCGACACCGTGCTGCACGGCGTCTGCCCCAACTGCGGTGGCAATTTCGTGCCGCGGCCGATTCGCCCGGCCAACAAGCTGGCGGCCAACCCGCCCGGCACGCGGCGTGTGTTCAACCCGGACTGCGCCAAAGGCGGGTAGGGCGGCGGCGCTGCGAGTGGTGCCGGTTCGTTTATATTGTTCAACTGTTCTTTTTAACCGGGAGATTTCAATATGAGCATCACCACCGTCGGTATTGTGGGCGCGGGAACTATGGGTAACGGCATTGCGCAGGCATGCGCTGTGTCCGGGCTGAAGGTCGTCATGGTTGATATTTCAGACGCGGCCGTGGCCAAGGGCATCGCCACCGTGTCGGGCAGTCTGGACCGGTTGATCAAAAAAGAGAAGATCACCGCTGCCGACAAGGCCGCCGCCATGGCGCTGATCACTGGCAGCACGAGTTACGACGACCTCAAAGGCGCGCAACTGGTGATCGAAGCCGCCACCGAGAACTACGACCTCAAGGTCAAGATCGTCAAGCAGCTCGATGCGCTGCTGGCGCCTGAGGTGATTGTGGCCACCAATACCTCGTCGATTTCGATCACCAAACTGGGCGCGGTAACGCAGCGTGCCGACAGGTTCATCGGCATGCATTTCTTCAACCCGGTGCCGATGATGGCGCTGGTGGAGATCATTCGTGGCCTGCAGACCAGCGACGCCACCCACGACGCGGTGCACGCCATGGCCACAGCGCTGGGCAAATCGCCGATCACCGTCAAGAACAACCCTGGTTTTGTGGTGAACCGCATCCTGGTGCCGATGATCAACGAGGCGTTTTTTGTGCTGGCCGAGGGCCTGGCCACGCCCGAGGACATTGACGCGGGCATGAAGCTGGGCTGCAACCAGCCGATTGGCCCGCTGGCGCTGGCCGACATGATTGGGCTGGACGTGTGCCTGGCGGTGATGGACGTCTACGTGGCCGAGTTTGCCGACAGCAAATACCGCCCGTGCCCGCTGCTGAAAGAAATGGTGGCCGCCGGTCGCCTGGGCCGCAAGACCGGGCAAGGCGTTTACAAGTATTGATTTGATAGCTGCTTACGCTTATTCCATAAGGGCTAGAGGCTGTTTTTATCATAGTTCTGCCATGGCGACCTGTCGTGGTGGATCGGGTGCACCAGCCATGACAGGCCGATGCAGCGACAATCCATCTCCTTTTTGATGAACCGCCGGGCGTGACCCCGGCCTTTTTTGCATGTCTGAATCCATTGACGTTGAAGTTCGCCCCGCCACCCAGCGCGAGGCCAAAGCCCTTGCCGAAATCCAGGCCGCTGCCAGCCAGGCCGCGTTCAAGGCGCAGTTTCCCGGTGAGCCGATGCCGGAATTTGACAGTTTGAAGAAGAGCCAGAGCTTCTGGCGCGAGGCCATCGAGTTTGGCGACCCGCAGGTGCTGGTGGCCGTGGCGGACGGTGAATTGGTGGGTTTTGTCGGCTTTGACCGTTCACGCGACCCCAAAACACCGGCCACCATGGGCGAAATCTGGGCCCTGTTTGCCCGCCCCAGCCATTGGGGCAAGGGCGTAGGCCTGGCACTGTGGGACGGCGCACGCGAAGCGCTGATTGAAGAGGGTTGCACCAAGGTCACCGCCTGGGTGCCGCTGGGTTACGAGCGCGCGCTGCGCTTTTTTGACATGGCCGGTTACAAGCGCGAGATGACCAGCATCAAGACGGTACTGATCGGCTTGACGCGGATTGAAGAACTCCGTTTCAAACGCGACTTGAAGTAAACGCTACAGGCGGCGCAGCACCACGCTGCCAATCGAATACCCTGCGCCAAACGAGCAGATCACGCCCACTTCACCTGCGGCGATGTCGTCGTGGTGGCGGTGGAAGGCGATGATCGAGCCCGCTGAGGCGGTGTTGGCAAACTCGTTCAGGATCACCGGCGCCTCCTGCGCCGTGGCATCACGCCCCAGCAGCCTGCGGCTGATGAGCTGGTTCATGGCCAGGTTGGCCTGGTGTAGCCAGAAGCGGCGCACACCGGGCGCGGCCAGGTCCAGCGAAGCCAGATGGGTGCTCATATGCTCGGCCGCCATCGGGCAGACTTCCTTGAACACCTTGCGGCCTTCCTGGTAAAAAAGCTGGTCGCGGTCGTCCGGGTTGCGGTCTTCGCTGCGTGACATGAAACCGGCGTTGTTGCGGATGCTGTTGGAAAACGAGGTCACTAGTTTGGTGCCCAACACTTCAAACGCGCCGGCGGGCGCAGTGTCTTGCCGCTCCACCAGAATAGCGGTGCACACGTCGCCAAAGATGAAGTGGCAATCGCGGTCTTTCCAGGCCAGGTGCGGCGAGGTGATTTCGGGGTTGACCACCAGCACGGAGCGCGCTGTGCCACTGCGCACGGCGTTGACCGCCATTTCGATGCCAAAGGTGGCCGACGAGCACGCCACGTTCATGTCAAAACCAAAACCTTTGATGCCCAGCGCGTGCTGGATTTCAATGGCCATGGCCGGATAGGCGCGCTGCATATTGGCGGCGGCGCAGATCACGCCGTCCACGTCGGCGGCGGTTTTCCCTGCGCGCTGTAAGGCGTCAAGCGCTGCGGCCACGCTGATTTCGGCCATCAGCGAGATCTCGGTGTCGGGCCGGGGTGTGAGGCGCGGGCGCATGCGGGTGGGGTCGAGCACACCAGACTTTTCCACCACATAGCGCTGCTGGATGCCCGAAGCTTTCACAATGAATTCTTCGCTGGAGTGCGGCACGGCAGCTCGGCTGCCTGCTGCTATTTCAGTAGCGTGCGTGGCGTTTTCCAGGTCGGCGTAGCGGTTGAAGGTGTCCACCAGTTCGGCATTGCTGATGATGTGGGGGGGCACATAGAGCCCGGTGCTGCTGATACAAACGCGGTGCATGAATGATCTTTCTCAAAGGGCGCCACAGTCCGTGTGAACCTGGCAGGGCAACATTATCGAACTTGCCGAAAGTCGCTCTTTGCGTACCATCAACAACAATTCCGAAGATTGATGCCCGAACTCTGGAGTATTTTGAATGGCCAGCAGCCTATTAGTTTTATTGGACGATATCGCCACCATCCTTGACGATGTGGCGCTGCTGACCAAGGTGGCTGCCCAGAAAACGGCGGGTGTGCTGGGCGATGACCTGGCGCTTAACGCGCAGCAAGTGGCCGGTGTCAAGGCCGACCGTGAGTTGCCGGTGGTCTGGGCGGTGGCCATGGGCTCGTTCATCAACAAGGCGATTCTGGTGCCCAGCGCATTGCTGCTGAGCGCCGTCGCGCCATGGTCCATCACGCCGCTGCTGATGGCGGGCGGCCTGTTTCTGTGTTTTGAAGGCTTTGAGAAAGTCGCGCACAAGCTGCTGCACAGCCACCAGGAGGACGCGGCCGAGCACGCCCAGTTGCTGCAAGCGCTCAGCGACGAGTCGGTGGACCTGGTGGCGCTGGAAAAAGACAAGATCAAGGGCGCAGTGCGCACCGACTTCATTTTGTCCACCGAAATCATCGTCATCACCCTGGGCACGGTGGCGGGTAGTGCGTTTTTGACTCAGGTGAGCGTGCTGGCGGGCGTGGCGGTGCTGATGACGGTGGGTGTGTATGGTCTGGTGGCCGCTATTGTGAAGATCGACGATCTGGGGCTGTGGCTCACACAGCGCCCGGGCCGGCCCGGCTGGCGGCACGTGCTGGGCCGTGGTCTGGTCAGCGCTGCACCGCTGTTGATGAAAAGCCTGACTGTGCTGGGCACGCTGGCCATGTTTCTGGTGGGTGGCGGCATTCTGGTGCACGGCTGGCACAGTGTGGGCGAGTGGCTGGAAGGCATCAGCCACCTAGCGGGCGCTGCGGCACCGGTGGCGTCGGCGGTGCTCAGCGGGGTGTTTGGCTTGCTGGCGGGCGGCGTGGCGCTGCTGGGTGTCAAAGCTGTGACTTGGGCGCGGTCAAACTTATATAAGAAATAGGCCGCTAGCCCTTATCCAGTAAGCGCCAGTAGCTATTTTTAGCATAGTGAATGCTCGGCTAGGTGAAATCGCCTGCGCACTGCGGTGCAGCCGAGGATCAGCCGCGTGAGTTGGTCAATTTGCGGCTCAGACCTCGCCGCCAAACTTCTTGGTCAGGTTGGCAATGTACTGCTCCACCAGTTTTTCAAACTCGGCCTGCACGGCGGGCACGACGATCATTTTCACCATGCTGGGCAGGGGCATTTCCACCGCACCCTTGATGTGCAGCGTCAGGTGGGTGGAGATTTTCTTGTCCTTGATCTTCCAGCTGCCTGACACCAGTGCATTGCCTTCGCCCTCGACCGGGGTCCAGACGATGGTGCCTTTGGCCGGGTGGGCGACGTATTTGGAGGCGTAAATGGTTTGCAGGATGAATTTGGACACACCAATCTTGGCCATCTCCCAGCGGTAAACGCCGTCGCCCAGGTCCACCAGTTTGTCCAGCTTAGGGAAATGGCTGGCCGATTTGGGCACGTCTGACAACATGTCGAACACGGTTTGATACGGTGCCTTCACGGCAAATTCGTAGCCCAGATCCAGGTTGACGGTGACGGCCATCGGTTTCTCCAAGAGGGTGGTGATGATGATGCGAGCGCCCCACCCAAGTGCGTGAAGGCGCTTCATCCATCACAAATCATAGCCGCCAGCTCGGTGCCCAAACGGCCAGGCTGATTGCCGCCACAATCTGCGAGTGCCAAAACAAGCTGACACCCCGATAACTTTGCTGCTGGCCCCGATGGAGGGTCTGCTGGACTTTGTGTTGCGCGACATCCTGACCCGCGTGGGCGGGGTGCAGCGCTGCGTGTCCGAATTCATCCGTATCACCGACACCCTGTTGCCCGAGCGGGTGTTCGAGCGGCTGGTGCCCGAACTGCTGCAAGGCAGCTTGACTGCCGCAGGCGTGCCGGTGCGCCCGCAGTTGCTGGGCTCCGACCCGGCCTGCCTGGCCGACAACGCGGCGCGCCTGGCCGCCATGGGACCGTGTGGCATTGATCTGAACTTTGGCTGCCCTTCGGGCGTGGTGAACCGGCACCGCGGTGGTGCAGCCCTGCTGGACGAGCCGGAATTATTGTTCGACATTGTCTCGGCGGTGCGCCGCGCGGTGCCTGTGCACCAAGAGGTGTCGGCCAAGATGCGGCTCGGCCTGACCGACGACACCCGTGCAGAGGAATGTGCGCTGGCCATCGAAGCCGCCGGTGCCACTGAGATCGTGGTGCACGCGCGCACCAAATTGGACGGCTACCGCCCACCCGCTTACTGGGAGCGCGTGGGCGACATCCGTCAGGTCGTCAAGCTGCCGCTCGTGGCCAATGGTGAGATATGGACCGTGGCCGATGCCCAGGCGGCCCGCGCGGCCAGCGGCTGCAACGCGTTGATGCTGGGGCGCGGCATCGTGGCCAATCCGGGTTTGGCGCTGGAGATTCTGGCAGCGCAGGCATCTGGCGGACAAGCTAAGGTAGTTTTGTCGGGTCAGGGGTTTGGGCACACTCTGCCGTTGACCTGGGCGCAACTGCTGCCGCTGATCGCAGATTTTTGGCGACTGGTGTGCCAGCATCTGCGGCACGACCAGCAGACCGGGCGGATTAAGCAATGGCTCAATCTCTTGCGCCGGGTGTATCCGCAGGCGCAACTGGCTTTTGAGGCGGTCAAGACCTTTCATCGCCCGGCCGATGTGGATGCCTGGCTGGCGGCGCAAATCGCTGGGCTTGAATCTTGCTGGAACGGCACCATGTCACTTGGGTCTGCAGCGCGGGAAGCGGCTCGATAGAATGTTTTCATGAGCACAAAAATCCCGAAAATCATTCCGCAACGCCCTGTCAAACCTGAAGTGGATGACTCAGACGGCACCGTGGTGCTGGAGCGGCGTACCCAGAGGACCAAGCCGCCCAAGTTGTACCAGGTGGTCATGCTCAATGATGACTACACGCCGATGGAGTTTGTGGTGATCGTGATTCAGGAGTATTTTGGCAAGGATCTGGAAACAGCGACCCAGATCATGCTGAAGATTCATCTGGACGGCAGAGGCGTGTGCGGGGTTTACTCCCGTGACGTGGCCGCCACCAAGGTGAGTCAAGTGTTGGATGCTGCCAACAAGGCGGGGCATCCATTGCAATGTGTCGCGGAACCGTTGGATTCATGAGCAACTGAATCCCTGAAAAAAGGCCCTGATTTCAAATCAGATTACAGTTGACAATCGAACAGAAGCTATTAAAGGAACACCATGATTGCCCAAGAATTGGAAGTCAGTCTCCACATGGCGTTTGTGGAGGCGCGCCAACAGCGCCACGAATTCATCACAGTGGAACATTTGCTGCTAGCCTTGCTGGATAACCCCAGCGCGGCAGAAGTGCTGCGCGCCTGCTCTGCCAATGTGGATGACCTGCGCAAGTCGCTGGCGGTCTTCATCAAAGACAACACCCCCCAGGTGGCGGGCACCGACGATGTGGACACCCAGCCCACGCTGGGTTTCCAGCGCGTGATTCAGCGCGCCATCATGCACGTGCAGTCCACCGGCAGCGGCAAAAAAGAAGTCACTGGCGCCAACGTGCTGGTCGCCATTTTTGGTGAAAAGGATTCCCACGCCGTGTATTACCTGCACCAGCAGGGTGTGACGCGGCTGGACGTGGTGAACTTCATTGCCCATGGCATCAAGAAGACTGACCCACCCGAACCCATCAAGTCGGGCGAGGCTCCGACGGATTCTGAAGAGGGTGGCTCGGAAAAAAATGACAAGTCATCACCGCTGGAGCTTTACACCCAGAACCTCAATCAGCTGGCCAAAGACGGCAAGATCGACCCGCTGATCGGGCGTGACTATGAGGTGGAGCGTGTCATCCAGATCTTGTGCCGTCGCCGCAAAAACAACCCGCTGCTGGTGGGTGAGGCCGGTGTCGGTAAAACCGCCATCGCCGAGGGTCTGGCCTGGCGCATTACGCAAAAAGATGTGCCCGACATTCTTGCTGAGGCGATTGTGTATTCGCTGGATATGGGCGCTTTGCTGGCGGGCACCAAATACCGGGGTGACTTTGAGCAACGCCTCAAAGGCGTGCTCAAGGCGATGAAAGACAAGCCCAACACGATTTTGTTCATCGACGAAATCCACACGCTGATTGGCGCGGGTGCGGCATCGGGCGGCACGCTGGATGCGTCCAACCTGCTCAAACCGGCGCTGAGTTCGGGTGCACTCAAATGCATTGGTGCCACCACCTTTACCGAGTACCGTGGTATTTTTGAGAAAGATGCCGCCCTGAGCCGCCGCTTCCAGAAGGTGGATGTGGTTGAGCCGACGGTGGAGCAGACGGTGGACATTCTCAAGGGACTCAAGTCTCGCTTTGAAGAGCACCATAGCGTGAAATACGCTCTGGCAGCGCTGCAGGCAGCGGCTGAGTTGAGCGCCAAGTACATCAATGACCGCCATTTGCCTGACAAGGCCATTGACGTCATTGACGAGGCAGGTGCGGCGCAGCGCATCTTGCCAGCCTCCAAGCGCAAGAAAATCATTACCAAAACCGAGGTGGAAGAGATCGTGGCCAAGATTGCCCGCATTCCGCCTGCCAATGTGTCCAACGATGACCGAGGTAAGCTCAAAACCTTGGAGCGCGATCTGCGCAATGTGGTGTTTGGTCAGGACGCAGCGCTGGACAAACTCGCCTCAGCCGTCAAGATGGCACGCTCTGGTCTGGGCAAGGGCGACAAGCCGATTGGCTCTTTCCTGTTCAGCGGCCCGACCGGCGTTGGCAAGACCGAAGCCGCCAAACAGCTCGCCTACATCATGGGCATCGAGCTGATTCGCTTTGATATGAGCGAGTACATGGAGCAGCACGCGGTGAGCCGCCTGATTGGTGCGCCTCCGGGATACGTGGGGTTTGACCAGGGTGGTTTGTTGACCGAGGCCATCACCAAGAAACCGCATTGCGTGTTGTTGCTTGACGAGATTGAAAAAGCCCACCCGGCGATTTTCAATGTGCTGCTGCAGGTGATGGACCACGGTACGCTGACCGACAACAACGGCCGCAAGTCTGATTTCCGCAACGTCATCATCATCATGACGACCAATGCGGGTGCTGAGACCATGAACAAGGCCACCATCGGTTTCACCAATCCGCGCGAGTCGGGCGACGAAATGGCCGACATCAAGCGCCTGTTCACACCGGAGTTTCGTAACCGGCTTGATGCCATCGTCAGCTTCAAGGCGCTGGACGAAAACGTGATCCTGCGGGTGGTGGACAAATTCCTGCTGCAACTGGAAGCGCAACTGGCCGACAAGAAGGTGGAAGTGACCTTTACCGACAAGCTGCGCAAGCACCTGGCCAAGAAGGGCTTTGACCCCCTGATGGGCGCGCGGCCCATGCAGCGCTTGATTCAGGACACCATTCGCCGTGCCTTGGCCGACGAGCTGCTGTTTGGCCGACTGGTGGACGGTGGGCGGCTCACCGTGGATCTGGATGACAAAGATGAAAGCAAGACCGAAGTCTTGCTGGACATCACGCCCCTGCCCAAGAAGGAAGGCAAAGCCAAGCCAGAGCCGCAGGAGGCAGCGGTCGGCTGATCCATTCAGCGTTCACAATAAAAACCGGCACCGGCCCTGTGAAAGGGCGGTGCCGGTTTTGTTTTGCCGGATGGCAGGGTGCAGACCGGGAAAAAGTCCCAAAAAAAAGGGCTGGTCTTGCGACCAGCCCTTAAGGGATCCCTGAACCTGATGGTTTCGAAAGGACCCGAGGAGACAACTTGCTAAAACCCGAGGGTTTCTAAATTCCGAACTGCTCTTAGTATCTCAGGGTTTTCCCTTAACTGTTAGAGGCAGACATTTAATTTTCATATCATGTTTGCCATAAGCAAACATGATGCCAATCAGCGCTTTTTCGTAGCTGACTTGGTGACGTTGGCAGCCGTGTTGGTCATCGCTGTGAAGTTAGACTCGGCAACGTCAGTCGCTTGCTTGACGGCTTTTTGCACGGATTCCAGCGCGTTGTTGGCAGCAGCCACGGCGCTCTTCATCACGGCCACAGCGGCTTCAGAGCCAGCGGGTGCGTTCTTTGCAGCGGCATCGACCATGCCAGTGAATTGCTGCTGAGCTTGAGCGGCTTGGCCTTCCATGGCCTTGGTGAATTCGCTGGTTGTGCCAGTAGCGATTTCGTACAGGTGGCGGCTGTAAGCGGCGGTCTTTTCAGCCAGCGGTTGCATCAGGCCGGATTGCAGGGCCATCAGCTCTTGCGCGTCTTTCACGCTGAGCATGGCTTTGGCGTTGTCGCTGGACTCGGCCAGAGCGGCTTTGGAAGCAGCCATGTTGAGTTCAACAATCTTTTCAACACCTTCAAAGGCCTTGGCGGTCAGGCTGAGCAGGGTTTCCACATTGGCTTTTTGCGAGGCCAGAACTTGTTCTACGGTCATCATCATCTTTGTATCTCCAAAAGTTAAATAAAAAATGTATCTGCTCCGTCACTGAGTCTGGCTCAGTTTATGTTGCAGTGCAGCATGGTTTGAATTATAGGGAGAAGTTGGAAGCATGCAAGCCATTTTTGTTGCAATGCAACAAATTAGGCGCTCTGACCTAAATATGTGGGTTTTTAACAAGGCGACACAATGGTGTGCAATGACTTTTTTACATGGATCGCCAGATCCGCGGCGAGGTGAAAATCGCCAACAATCTGCATTGAGAAAAAACAATACGAGGAGACAGACCATGACCCCACCCAGTTCGTCAGCCCGAACTTACCCCGGCAAGCCTGGTGATGTGTATTTGTTTGCCACCTGCCTGATTGACCAGTTCACACCGCAGGCGGGACTGGACGCGGTGCGCCTGCTTGAGCGAGAAGGCATCCGGGTGCATTACCCGCAGGCACAAACCTGCTGCGGTCAACCCGCACACAGCAGTGGCTACCCCGATGAGGCACGTGCGGTGGCGCTGCACCAGTTGAACCTGCTCAGTCAACCCTGGCCAGTTGTGGTGCCTTCGGGGTCTTGCGGCGGCATGATCCGCTTGCATTACCCGCATTTGTTTGCAGATGACCCTGTATTGCACGCCAAGGCCATAGAACTGTCCGAGCGTGTGTATGAATTGAGCGAGTATTTGGTGCATGTCGTGAATTTCGGTTACCCAGATCGCGGCGCGGACTGCACGGTGGCGCTGCATACCTCGTGTCATGCGCGCCGCCAGATGGGCTCCCACGAGACCAGTGCAGCGCTTTTGCAGACGCTGGATCATGTGCAGGTGGTGGAACAGGCTCGCATCGAGGAGTGCTGCGGTTTTGGCGGCACGTTTTCGCTGCTGCACCCCGAAATATCGAAGGCTATTGTGACCGACAAGGTGACCAGCATCCGCGACACCGGGGCGCAACGCGTGGTGAGTGCAGACTGCGGCGCCTGCTTAATATCACGGGCCGGGCCGCCAAACAGGATGAACTGCTGGGCATCAGTGAGCCGACGTTGCCTGGAGAGCACCTGGCCAGTTTTTTATGGAACCGCACCCACACTGTCACCGGAGGTCAGTCATGAGCGCGCGCGACAGCATTTTGGGCCGCTTGTGCGCCACATCCATCACGCAGGCACCAGTCTTGCCTGATGTGGGGGGTTGGTTTGCGCAGCATTCACGCAAAGAAGATAGCACGCAACGCATAGCCCGTCTTCGCTTGGCCCTGGAAACAGTCAAAACTGAGGTGCATGAGGTGACGCATGCCAATTGGTTGGATGTGCTGCTGAAAATTGCCACCGATAAAGGCTTGAAGCATGTGCTGATTGGCACGGCCACGCCGCACGGTGACGCTTTGACCGGAGCTGCATCGAACACTTTGGCGATTGTTCGTTACGAACAGCCGATTGAAATCTGGCAAGACCAGCTCTTTGACGGCGTTGACGCATCACTGACGCTGGCGCGCGGTGCGGTGGCCGAAACGGGCAGCCTGATTCTTTGGCCAACACCAAATGAGCCGCGTCTGATGTCACTGGTGCCATCGGTGCATTTTGTGTTGCTGGATACCGACACCATTCACGCCGACTTGTATTCGGCCATGGCGGCAGACGGCTGGGCAAACGGCATGCCAACCAATGCACTGCTGATTTGCGGCCCGTCCAAAACGGCGGACATCCAGCAAACGCTGGCCTATGGTGCCCATGGTCCGCGCGAACTGGTGGTGTTGCTGCGTCACACGACAGGAGCACCAGCATGAGCAAGGTCATCGCCATTAACCCCACCCAAGACTTCAAGGAACGCAGCCGCCAGGTGCTCGACAACCCGGCGCAGCGCAAAAACTTTCGCGGTGCCATGGACTTTTTGCAGGCCAAGCGGCGCTCGCAGTTTGAGGATCAGGAAGAGTTGCAGGGCTTGCGCGAGCTGGGTTCGCAGATTCGCCGCTACAGCCTGGCGAATCTGCCGCGTTTGCTGGAGCAACTCGAAAGCAATCTGACCGCCCACGGCGTTCAGGTGCACTGGGCAGAAACGCCTGCCGAAGCCAATGCGATTGCGTTGGGCATCGCCCGGCGGGTCCAGGCCAAACGCATCATCAAGGGCAAGTCGATGGTCAGCGAAGAAATCGGCTTCAACCATGCCATGGCGGTAGCGGGTATCGAGGCGTTTGAGTCCGACATGGGCGAATACATCGTCCAGTTGGCGGGTGAGGCACCGTCGCACATCATCATGCCGGCCATCCATAAGACCAAGCAGGAAATCGCGCAGTTGTTTGCCGATGAAGTGCCTGGCGTGACCTACACCGAGGATGTGGACGCGCTGATCCAGATTGGTCGGCGGGTGTTACGACGCAAATTTGCCGAAGCGGATATTGGTTTGTCGGGGGTGAACTTTGCAGTGGCTGAAACCGGCACCTTGTGCCTGGTTGAAAACGAGGGCAACGGGCGCATGTGTACCACAGTGCCCAAGGTGCACATTGCCATCACCGGTCTTGAAAAAGTCGTGGAAAAGCTTGAACACCTGCCACCGTTGTTGAGTCTGTTGACCCGCTCTGCCACCGGGCAAGCAGTCACTACCTATGTCAACATGATCAGCGGGCCGCGCCAGTCCGATGAAAAGGATGGTCCGCAAGAGGTGCATCTGATCCTGCTGGACAACGGACGCACCCAAGCCTATGCCGATGCGGAACTGCTAACCACCTTGCAGTGCATCCGCTGTGGTGCCTGCATGAACCATTGCCCGGTCTATGCGCGAATTGGCGGTCACGCCTATGGCACCACCTACCCTGGGCCGATCGGCGCCATCGTCTCGCCCCACATGCTGGGGCTGGGGAGCACTTATCCGCTGGCCTTTGCGTCCACTTTGTGTGGGGCCTGCAATGAGGTGTGCCCGGTCAAGATCCCCATCACCGATATTCTGGTGCGTTTGCGCAATGAAGCACAGGCCAGGCCCGACAGCGAAGATGCTACTTTGCGGGGCAGTGGCACCGCTCGCAGCACAACCGTTTCAGCGGTGTGGAGCGTCTGGTCGCAGGTGTACAGCAGGCAGGGCCTGTACAAGCTGGCATCCTGGTTCATGAGCCGGGGCAGGGCGTTGTCGCCCTCTGCGCAGGGTGCCTGGACACGCAGCCGCACGCCATTGGTGCCCGCACCGAAGCGCTTGCGCGATTTATTGAAAGACCAGCCCGAGTAAAGTTGGCAGCTTGTCAGATGTTCATTTTTCTTGAGAAGCCTTCATGAACCCCACTATTGATTCCATGGCTGACCAGATTGCCGTTGTTGAGTCCGCCATCACGTCCCGTATGTCTGCGCGCGCTTTCACCCAACAGGAGGTACCGCGCAGCGTGCTGCAACACATGCTCGAGGTGGCCAGCCGGGCACCCTCCGGCACCAATACCCAGCCCTGGAAGGTGTATGTGTTGCAGGGTGCCAGCCGCGATGCGCTGGTCGCCAAGGTCTGCGCCGCCCATGACGCGTTGCGCGCCAATCCAGCCTTGGTTGCCGATTACCAGGAGGAATACGACTATTACCCCGAAAAGTGGGTCAGCCCTTACATCGACCGCCGCCGTGAAAATGGCTGGAGCCTGTATGGATTGCTTGGCATTGGCAAGGGCGACAAGGACAAAATGCACGCCCAGCATCAGCGCAACTTCCGGTTTTTTGATGCGCCAGTGGGCCTGATGTTTACCATTGATCGGGTCATGGGCCGCGGCTCGCTGGTGGATTACGGCATGTTCCTGCAAAACCTGATGGTCCTTGCCCGCGCACACGGGCTTCACACCTGCCCGCAAGCCGCTTGGAATGGATTTGGTGGCATCATCAAACCCCATATTGGTGCAAGTGCCGACGAGATGATGTTGTGTGGCATGGCGCTGGGCTATGCCAACATGTCTGACCCGGTGAACGTTTTTCACACACCCAGGGTTGATGTGAATGAATTCACAAAGTGGCTTGATTAGATTGGTAAAGCCGAGTCTTGGCCGTTTAAAGTGGCGTGCTGTTTCCATTTGGACTCGTTGGCATTGATAAAAGTTTGTGAAACCAATTCAATGCCCCATTTAAATCCGCTTAAAATTCTCTATGGCAAGGCAGTGTCAATTGACCCCAACTGACGTCTGAAAGACAAAAAGTCGTTTGCGCAAAGGGCGCAAAGCAGGCAGCAATAATTCGTAAACGCCAATTTTCATAAGAGGTAGGTTGTGAACAAAACAGAACTCATTGATTACGTAGCATCCGATGCGGATATTCCCAAAGCAGTTGCTGCACGTGCGTTGGAATCAACCATATCGGCTGTAAAGTTGACCCTGAAAAAAGGCGGCTCCGTGTCTTTGGTCGGTTTTGGCACCTTCGCAGTAGGTAAGCGCGCGGCTCGCGTTGGTCGCAATCCCCGCACAGGTGCATCAATTAAAATCAAGGCTGCCAAAGTGCCCAAGTTTCGGCCAGGCAAAGCCTTGAAAGATGCCATCAACTGAATTTGGATTTCGGTGGGGTGATTAGCTCAGTTGGTAGAGCGGCGCCCTTACAAGGCGTAGGTCGGCGGTTCGAGCCCGTCATCACCCACCATATAAGCAAAGGCGAACTCTTGGTTCGCCTTTTTTGTTTGCTTGCAGGAGAGTTTTCACATGTTCGATATTTTTCGGAAACACACCAAAATCATGATGGTTTTGCTGTTTCTGCTGATCATTCCGTCATTTGTGCTGTTCGGCATCGATCGCTACAACAAAATGGGCCATTCAGAAGCGGTCGTTGCCAAGGTCGGCTCTGTGGAAATTACTCAGGCGCAATGGGATCTCGCTCATAAGAACGAAGTGGACCGACTGCGCGCGTCCAGGCCAGAACTTGATGTCAAATTGTTCGATTCGCCTGAAGCACGCTTTGCCACGCTAGAGCGGCTGATTCGTGACAGGGTGATGCGCGTTGCCGCAGAGGATGCCAGGCTGTACACCAGCGATGCCCGGTTAGCCGTATTTTTGCAGGAAGATCCGACCATCGCGTCGTTGCGTAAGCCTGACGGCAAGCTGGATATGGAGCGCTATCGGCAGTTGGCAGCATCACAGGGTCTGACACCCGAGGGCTTTGAGAATACGGTGCGGCAGGATATTTCCATGCAACAGGTGGAACTGGCGATTCGTCAGTCAGGATTTGTGGACGCTGCTCCAGCAGATGTGGCGCTGAATGCTTTTTTTGAAAAGCGCGAAGTCCAGGCCATGAATTTCATGGCCAAGGACTACACGGCGGGGATCAATCCTTCGGATGCTGACCTGGCAGCCTTTTATCAAGCCAACTCTGCGATGTTCAAGTCCCCTGAACAAGCCAAGGTAGAGTACGTCGTCCTGGACCTGGATGCGGTCAAAAAGGGCATCAAGATTTCCGAGGCTGATCTCAAGTCTTACTACGATCAAAACGTGGCCCGACTCAGTGGTGTTGAGGAGCGGCGTGCAAGCCACATCCTGATCAGCGCTCCCAAAGACGCACCGGCAGCCGATCGACAAAAGGCCAAAGCGCTGGCTAAGAGCTTGCTCAAAGCGGTTCGCGCAGCGCCCGACACTTTCGCTGATGTTGCCAAAAAGTACTCTCAGGATGCCGGATCAGCTGCCAAGGGTGGGGATCTGGACTTTTTCACTCGTGGTGCGATGGTCAAGCCTTTCGAAGATGCCGTTTTCGCGATGAAAAAAGGCGACATCAGTGACTTGGTAGAGTCTGATTTTGGCTATCACATCATCAAGCTGACAGATATCAAGGAGCCCAAGAAACGCAGTTTTGATGAGGTGCGTGCCAGCATAGAGAACGATCTCCAGACCCAACAGGCGCAGCGCAAGTACGCAGAAGTTGCTGACGTTTTTACCAACACCGTGTACGAGCAATCCGATAGCCTCAAACCCGTGGCTGAAAAACTAGGCCTTGAAGTCAAAACGGCAGATAAGGTTCTCCGCCATCCTGCGCCGGGTACCACGGGGGTGTTGGCCAGTGAAAAATTGCTTTCGGCGTTGCTTGCTCCTGACAGCATTGAGAAAAGGCACAACACAGAGGCTGTGGAAACGGCCGTCAATCAGTTGGTGGCGGGGAGAATCGTGTCTTACAGTCCGGTGAGCACGCTTGCTTTTGCAGATGTGAAACCACTGGTACGCGAGCGTGTCATTGCGGCACGGGCATCAGAAATGGCGCATAAGGACGGTGTTGACAAGCTCGCGTTGTGGAAAAAGGAGCCAGACAAAGCTTCATTACCAGCTGCCATCGTTATATCGCGTGATCAGATGCAAAACATGCCAGTTCAGCTTGTCACGTCTGCTTTGGGAGCAGATGCCGCCAGTTTGCCTGGTTGGCTGGGTGTTGATTTGGGTACAACAGGTTATGCCGTAGTGCGCATCAACAAGGTGGTTGCGCGAAATGAGGTTGTCCAGCCATCTGCAGCGCAGGACCGTGAGCAATACACCCAATGGTGGACGGCGGCTGAGGTGCAGGCTTATTACACGGCTTTGAAAGAGCGCTTGAAAGTCGAAATTCTGGTGCCTTCGCCGAAAGCTGGTGCGGCATCCCAGCTCAATCAATAGTCGATATTTTGAGTGTGGCGTCAGTTATAATACTTTTCTATACGGTGGCTGTAGCTCAGTTGGTAGAGTCCAGGATTGTGATTCCTGTTGTCGTGGGTTCGAGCCCCATCAGCCACCCCAATGTTTTCCCTTTAAAATCAACCACTTGCGAGTGGTTGATTTGTTTCTGGGGAAAATATTCGGTAGACCCGTCTTGCTATTTGCACAGAAGTGTGGCGAAGTTTTTGCGCAGTGGGTAAAGCCAGATGTCTTTGGCCGGGATAAGAAGCTTGTGGCTGGTGGATTTCTTGCCCCTGCCTGCAGTGCGCCCG
>CAIVHU010000206.1 GCA_903905735.1 uncultured beta proteobacterium | reverse complement strand
CAAAAACTACGAGCGCATGAAGCTCTTAATAGAGAAGTGGATTGACTTGGCCATGGAGTTGTCAATACTGCGGTTGGCCAAGAAACCGCCTGAATAATGGGGAGAACTTGGCACTGTCCAGTTATTGAACTCAAGGCTCTGTAAATGAAAACATTGCACTCGGACCCATGCCGACTGACCCGTCGATCGGCTGCCGCAGCTCTGGCGCTGTTGGGGCTGCTGGCGACGGTACCGGTGCGGGCCGCGCCTGCGTTGAGTATGCCGATGGAAGTGAACTTCCTGCTCGGTTACGTCGAGGGATCCGGATGCGACTTCCAGCGCAACGGCAGTTGGTATACCGCGCAGGAGGCGCAGGGCCATTTGCGCGACAAGTTCAATTACCTGACGGCAAGAAACCGCCTGGAGACGACTGAGCAGTTCATCGAGGGAGCCGCAACCGAAAGCAGCCTGAGCGGTCGCCCCTACATGCTCCGGTGCGCAGGCGGGCCGGTCATCTCAAGCCACCAATGGCTCAGCGACGAGCTGTTGCGCTTGCGAAAATCACAGTAGGCTGGCCACCAAACAACCCACCATGACCGCCCCTGCGATGGCTGCCAGGCTGAATGAGTTGGGCCACCCCGGTGCCCTCGAAGGTTTTGTCGATGAAGTGGCGCACCTGCTGCGCTCGCAAGTAGCTGCGATCATGGGCAACTTGGCGCTGGTAGCACCGGCCGTGCTGCTGATCAGCACCGTGCTGTGGTACACGCTTGACCACCCGATGATTGTTGTCGTCAAAGCGGACCACGTCTTGCACGCCCACGCCCTGTAACAGCGCAAGCCACTGGATGGCGCCGCCGAAAAGCGGTGCGGCGGCGTCACGCGGCGGGCGTTGCATCACGTCGCTTTCGACCGGTTAGTTCTCGAACGCGATCAAGCAGGCCGGGTCGATGATGAGCTCGAGCAGGGCGATGCACATCGGGTACATCATTCGGCAAACTTGCGGTAAAACCAGGTTTTCACCAGTTGGGTCAGAACCAGATAGGACGCCAATATGGCCGCCAGCAACAACCAGTACCGCGCTGGCAGTGGGGCAAGACCGAGCGTATCAGCCAAGGGCGAAACTGTGAGAAAGGCGCCAAGAGCGACGATGACGACCGAAGAAAGAATGAGCGGCCAACTGGCCCAGCTCTGTAAGAAGGGAATCTTGTTGGTGCGGATGACATGAATGATCAGCGTCTGGGTGAAGATTGACTCGACGAACCAGCCCGTATGGAACAGAGCAGGGTTTTGCCAGCAATCGAACAGGTAGAGCATCATGAAGAAAGTCAGGTAATCAAAAATTGAACTGATCGGCCCGATAAAAAGAATGAAGCGCAGAATGCCGCCGATTTCCCATTTGCGAGGCTTGGTCAACCACTCCTCATCGACCTGGTCGGTCGGGATGGTGGTCTGCGAAAAATCGTAAAGTAGATTATTGGTCAGCACCTGGATCGGCAACATGGGGAGGAAGGGCAGGAAGGCACTAGCGCCCACCACGCTGAACATATTGCCGAAGTTTGAACTGGCCGCCATCTTGATGTACTTGACGATGTTGGCGAACACGCGCCGCCCTTCCAATACGCCTTGCTCGAGGATCAGCAAGCTATTTTCTAGCAGGATGATGTCGGACGACTCCTTGGCAATATCCACCGCGCTGTTCACCGATATGCCCACATCGGCGGCTTTGAGGGCTGGGGCGTCGTTGATGCCGTCACCCATGAATCCCAGCACATGTCCCTTGCTTTGCAGCGCGCGGATGATGCGCTCCTTGTGTGCGGGGGCCAGCCGCGCAAAAACGCTGGTCATGCTGGCGGCTTCTGCCAGTTCGGCGTCGTTCATTGCCTCGATCCCAGGGCCGAGCAGGAGATGCTCAACCGGCATGCCCACTTCCTTACAGATGTAGGCGGTGATGATTTCGTTATCACCAGTCAATACCTTGACGTCCACGTTCAGGCGGCGCAGCTGCTTCAGAGCCTCGGCAGCGGTCTCCTTGGGCGGGTCGAGGAACGCCAGGAAACCGAGCAGAATGAGATCGGTCTCATCTCTGACTGAGTAGGTTGGTTCATCCGTCGCTCCCGGCATTTGCTTGTAGGCCAGGGCGACCACCCGAAAGCCCTGAGCATTCAGGTCGTCGGCGATCTGGCGACGCTTGGCATCGTGCTCGGGCAAGACTTCGACGACCTCTCCCTGGACTTCCACCCTGGTGCATAGATCCAGCACTTCTTCGACGGCCCCCTTGCAGATCAAGGTATTCAACCCGGCCTTGTCTTCAACGACCACCGACATCCGGCGGCGAACGAAGTCGAAGGGTATTTCGTCGATCTTGCGGAATAGCTCTTTGGCTTTAAAGCTTTCCTCCAGTTCCTCGTGGGCGAGAATCGCCTCGTCGAGCAGATTTTTCAAGCCAGTTTGATGGTAGCTATTCAGAAAGCCGTACTGCAGCACCTTCTCGCTGGGGTCGCCTTGCGCGTCCATATGCTTTTCCAGGACGATCTTGCCTTGCGTCAGCGTGCCGGTCTTGTCGGTGCACAACACGTCCATTGCCCCAAAATTCTGGATGGCGTTCAAGCGTTTGACGATGACCTTCTTGCGCGCCATCGCCAGAGCCCCCTTGGACAGATTGACAGTCACGATCATCGGCAGCATTTCTGGGGTCAGACCCACCGCCACCGCCATGGCAAACAGAAAAGCTTCCAACCAGTCGTGCTTGATCAGTCCGTTGATCAGGAAGACAGTTGGAACCATGATGGCGATGAAATAGATCATCAGCCAAGTGAACTTGTTGATCCCTTTGTCGAAACTGGTCGGTTGGCGTTGACCGACGATACTGGTGGCCAGAGACCCCAAGTAGGTCTTGTCGCCCGTGTGGATGACGACGGCAGTTGCGGTGCCGCTTTCGACGTTGGAGCCGAGAAAACAGATATTGGGCAATTCCAACGGATTATCGACATCGGCGGGAGCGGCGTCGGCTTTTCGCTCCACCGGCAATGATTCTCCGGTTAGCGCCGACTGGTTGAGAAACAAGTCTTTGGCAGAAAGCACCCGTACATCGGCTGGGACCATGTCACCGGCCGCCAAGCGAACAATGTCGCCTGGCACCAGCAGTTTGAGTGCCACCTCGGCTTCCTTGCCTTCGCGCAGCAGCGTCGCCGTATTGCTGACCATCGCCTTGAGTTTTTCGGCAGCGTTATCGGCCCGCATTTCCTGGACGAAACGCAAGACCACGCCCAGCACGACCATCACGAAGATGACTGCGGTCGCGCGCAGATCGCCGGTCAGGTAAGAAAGAACACCCAGTGCCGTGAGCAGCAGTACCAATGGATTCTTGACGTTGCTCAACAGGCGCATCAGGGCTGACTGGTGCTTCTCGCGGGCGATCTCGTTTGGCCCGACCTGCTTCAAGCGCACATTGGCTTCGTCCTGCGTCAAGCCTTCAAGCCGCGAGGCAAGTTCATTGAGGACGGTCTCGTGATCGGCACGCGCCTTATCCAGCAATTGATCAGAAATTTGCACGGCACTGCCGTCCCCCGAAACCGGCGTGCGCGGAGGAGGCTTCGAGGTGGTCGTTGGCGAACCCATGTACGTCTCCCGAATAGAAGTACTCAATCACAAACGAAATGAATCATGCAGGCGACTAGCGCCATGCCGATGACCAGCGTATAACCGCAGCGCCAATCAGGCCCAGACCTGCCAGCAACATGCGTAATTCTCTTGCTCAGGCACCGCAGAAACAGAACTGCAATCCAGAGCAGTGGGCACGCCACCTGCATTGGCAGTGTCAGCAATCATCGTGACAGCACCTGTTAGAGCGACGGCGCGGCCGCAACCCAGAGTGACGCTACTGTTCATGGTCACACTTGCAGTGGCAAGGTGATGGGCTTTGACAGACCGGCCTGAGCCGGTCATGTCGCTTTACAACTTGCCGAATTTGGCTTTGGCTGCAGTCATGCAGGCATCTTTGGCGGTCGAGGCGAGCGCATCACACTTTTCCTCGGCGACCTTCAGGTCGGCTGCGCGCTTGTCGGCTGTGGAATCGGCGCGAACTTCTTTGTTGTCGGTGGCGGCTGTGGCTTTGGCATCGGCTGACTTTTCATTGGCTGTGGCGTTGGTCGCCGATGTTTTCATCTGCACGGTGGCGTCAGCCTTGGCGGTGGTCAGAGCGGCTTTGGCTTCTTTCACACAGACGTCCTTGGGGTTGCCCGACAGGTCATCACACTTCTGTTTGGACACGCCGTAAGCGGCTTCACCCTTGGCGACGCTCACCTTGTACTGGGTTTTCAGCGTTGGCTTGTAGCTGTTGTCCAGTTCGGCCATGGCTACGTCTTCTTTGCCTTTGGCTTCCGCGACGCAGATGTCCTTGGCATTGCCGGCCTGTGTTGCGCAGCCTTTTTTGTCAGCCTTGTATTCGGTTTTGATGCGAGTCTTGCTGGCGCTGAAGTCGCTGGACGACATCGCTTGTGCCATGGCGCTGGTGCCAAACAGCAAACACGCAGCCATGGTCACGCCACTGAGCAGATTGAGGGATTTCTTCATGGTCATTCCTTAAGGTTAAGACTTTCGCAAGCCATAAAAGCTCCGATGTTCTGACAGTAAGGTTTGACCAGCGGCGGGTCTGTTCGCCTGCCCACATACAGAGTCTTGACGCCGATGCCATTTCAACAAGTGGGTGGGGCCAGACCCGATTGGCCTTCTTTGTGTCCCGTCACACAGAACACTTTGGTGCATTTCACTAAGCTGAACGTGTGCCGACAGTGATCGTCCAAGCTGCATCAAATGATCGGCATCGGTTTGTCTTTGTAATGCCATATTTCTTCACACTTCAAGGATTCAAATGAAATACCCCCTTCCCATATTCGCCGTCGTTGCCGCCCTGAGTTTGGTAGCCTGCAACCGTCCAGCCGTCGTTACCGTGCCTGCAACACCTGTCGCCGTGCCCGGCCCTGCAGGCCCGACAGGTGCCACGGGTGCCACTGGCGATACCGGCAACACTGGCAGTTCAGGTGGTACCGGTGCCACTGGCGACACAGGTGCTACCGGCAAAACCGGCGGTGGTACCACCGTCATCGTGACGCCCCCGGCTTCAGCGCCCGGCAATTGATTTTGGCTGTCCATCATTCAAGGAGACTCTCATGAGTATTGGCACCATCCTATTGATCATTCTGATCCTGATGCTAATTGGCGTTTTTCCGGCCTGGCCACACAGCAAAAGTTGGGGCTATGGCCCCACCGGTGGCTTGGGGCTGGTGGTGATCATCGTTGTCGTCCTGCTGCTGATGGGTCGAATCTGACGCTTCGCCAGTTTATTGATGGCAAGATGTCACGCACTGATCCCGACCGCGCACATTGCGCTTTCCAAGGGCTGACACAAGGGTGTCTGGCCGCAGATGGCACCAAACTGATGGTGCCTGCTTGGCAGGCATCTGGTAGGGTCGTTGACTGGGTCAGTCAGTGGGATAAAACGCCGCTGGGCTATGTATCAATTGTGTATGAAGATATAGTATTTATAGCAACGGGTCTCTCATGAAACACGAACATGTTGCGAGAAGTTTCCCAATCGTTTTCGTAGGTGGTTCGGCAGGTGGGCTTGATGCCTATATCCGGCTACTGAAATGCTTGCCCGCCGACATGGGGGTGGCAATTGTGATCGTCAACCACCTCACTCAGGTGCCGACTCAACTGCATGAAATATTGCCGCGCTTTACCAGCATGCCGGTGGAATTGATTACCGAAAACCTGGTGATTGAGCCCAACCATGTGTTCATCATTCCGTCCAACCGCGACCTGCATGTAGATGGAGATGGCGAAGTGTTTCAGCTCAAGCCCATCTCCAAGCCACGCGGCTGGCCAGATGTGATCACGGTCTTTTTGAAGTCGCTCACCGAGTATTGGGACGGCAAGCTGATTGCCGTGATTGTGTCGGGCTATGACGGCGACGGCGCGGCGGCGCTGTGCGGTATCAAGGAGGTGGGTGGCATCACCATTGCACAGAAGCTCGATACCGCCAGCCGGCCCGACATGCCCGAGAGCGCCATTGACACCGGTTGCATTGACTTTGTACTGTCACCCGAAGACATCGCCAGGAAAATTGTGCACATTGCACAGGGTGAAGCCAAGGTGGCGTAGTGGCGGCCAAGTATGGCAGCACTTGGCTGCCATCGTTCTTGGATAGAAACGGTCATATTCGTCTTTGACCACTGCGCGCCATTCACAGAATTGTGTATGCAAGCGCACCGACAAAACGCCTGGCCCGGGCTAACTTGCATTGGAGTCTGAATCAGACTCGTGATTGCATTTATCCACTTCACCCCAAAGGAAACCTCATGAACAAAGACCAAGTCAAGGGCCAGGCCAAAAACATCGCTGGCAAGGTACAGGAAGCCACTGGCAAGCTGGT
>CAIVHU010000205.1 GCA_903905735.1 uncultured beta proteobacterium | reverse complement strand
CCCATCGATTTCCGTGTCGGCATGGACGGTTTGGTCAACGCATGCAAGACGCGCCTGCAGAGCGACCCCTTCAGTGGTGCTGTGTTCGTGTTTGGCAACCGCTCGCGCACGGCGCTCAAGCTCCTGGTCTATGACGGCCAGCTTCGCGCCAAGCGCACCACCCGTGGCGCCGCCGAGCAGGCCGCCGATAATGGCACCAGTGACGGTACCGAGCACCGTGCCGACTGGACCAGTGAGCGTTCCAGCCAAGGCACCAAGCTCAGCCCCTCTGTAAACGCTGGCGGCGACGCCAACAGCACCTGCTAAGGCGCCAACGGTACTGCCAGTGCGTCGTCCATAGTGGCGGGTGTTGATCCGCCTGCTATCGCATTTTGGACAGTTCAAGATCATGGTCTGACCTCCTCCTCTCTGGTGAATGTGTGGGGTTGTCGGACTTCATGAACGGTCACAGCGACGGATCACGATCGTGTCGCGACGGACTTTGTCGATGTATTTAATGACGCTGGTCGCTGACATGGCTCCGGCCACAAAGGCCAGTGCATAGGCTGCGAGTGCTTCAAGTGGTGAACTGTTGGGAAACATAGGGCTCCTTAGAAAAGTGGGGGGGTGAGAGAAAGTCCAGTCTCTCGTCTGGATGGGGAAAGAAGATGTGGACGGCATAAACGCCTACCGAATGGGTGGGCGTGGACGGTCTTGTCAGGTGGAACAGTGAGAGCCTTGCCAAACGCACAAATGGGCGTTTCAGTCAAAGCGGTTGGCAATGCTGGCTGTCAACGGGAGTGAGAGACTCTGCCGAGGAGTCAAAAGACTGGCAATCGGCGAGAACTGGTGAAAATTGGCAGCGATGCCATTCAGCTCACATTGTGGTTATATGTGACTGAAAAAATCTAGATTGGACTAGAAGCCCAAGCAGGTTTAAACGACCTTGGACGACTAATTTTCATGGTGAGCAATGGCGTCCAAACTGTCACCAGAAATTGCAGACAGAAAAAAAGCACCTAACAATTTCTCGTAAGTGCTTGATTTCATTATGTATTTTGGTGGGATGTGCGGGGGTCGAACCCACGACAAACGGATTAAAAGTCCGCTGCTCTACCAACTGAGCTAACATCCCTGAACTGATCTGAATTGAACGCCCAGAATAGCCTTCAATTATAACCAATATTGAAGCTCACACGGGTTGCATACAAAGTTTTGATGCCAATTCATTCAAGACAAAACCGGCAGCACATTGCCCGAACGTGGCGGTCACGGTGACCAAAGAGCCAAATCCGTGACAATTGAGCGAACCATCGTTGGACATGTCGCATGATGAATGCGGTGATGCGACAGCCTCCGGACTGAAGACGCAGGTGACACCCATCTTTTTTCCCTCTCGGGCTGCCCCAAAATCCTTGCGCAGCTGATTGCGCACTTTACTCAACAAAGGATCATGCGTCACCTTGGACAAATCATCAACGCTCGCCAGGTGAGCATGCCGTTTGCCACCTGCAGCACCTGACGACACAAAAAGCCTTTGATGTACGAGAGCCCAGTTTGACATGACGGCTTTGACGTTCCACTGATCACACGCGTCTATAACTGCATCAACACCAGTTGGTAACAATTGGGGCCAGTTGGATGACGTTGCGAATTCGTCGATGCAGGTTACCTCGCAATCAGGAGCGAAAGAATGAATGCGATCACGCATGGCCAAAACTTTGGCCTGGCCCAGACTAGCCTCTGTGGCATGGATTTGCCGGTTAATATTGGACTCGGCAACATGGTCAAAATCGATCAATGTCAAATGGCCAACACCACTGCGCGCCAAGGACTCTGCAGCCCAAGACCCGACACCGCCCACACCGACAATCGCCACATGAGACTGCCTGACGTTCTGGGCACCGGTCAATCCAAACAACCGCTCAAAACCACCAAAGCGACGATCTTCCGCCATCTGAACGTCTCAGATATCCAGGATTTACTTCAGTGAAACCAAGCGCTCTTTGGCTGCCACCGCTGCCTCAGACTGGGGATAAGCCTTGATCAAGTTGTTCAAAGTCGCACGTGCGCCTTTGCTGTCTTTCAGCTCAAGTTGACAATTGGCTATCGACAAAACCGCTTCTGGTGCGCGCAAATGCTCTGGATTTTTGGCAACCAAGGCCCGGAAATTGATGATGGCCTCTTTGTAATCCTTAGTGGCATATTGCGCGTTGCCCAACCAGAACAGAGCGCTCACAGCATATCCACTGGCAGGGTAACGGGACAGGAAACCAGTGAACAGGCTCTGCGCAGTAACAAAGTCACCTTTTCTGAAAACTAGCAACGCAGCTTCATAGTCGCGCCTTTCTGCCGGTCCAACCGCAAACTCCAATCCATCCACGGTGACTTTTGTGGGTTCCAGTTTGGCAAGGCGTTCCGACAAGGATTGCATGTCATCCTTGTAATGCTGCTGTAGATCCGCAACTTCTTTTGTCAGTTTTTCGTTGGCTCCGCGGGTCAAGGCAAGGTCCGACCGTAGCAACTCCATCTGACGCTGTAAATCAAGCAGACCACGACCCATACCAGCGCTCTCATCTTTGCTGCTGTTCTGGATCTGGTCAGTGTCTGTTCTCAGTTTTTCAACACGTTGGCGCAGATCCAGAATCGCTTTGCGGGCTTCATCATCTTCAAAAAGCGCAGCGTGACCCCAGGTCGCAGCCACCATGCAAACAACAAAAACAATTTGAGACTTGGAAAAACGCATCTGCATCACTGTCACCCGTTTCATTGATACCTGATTTCAGCCCGACGGTTTTTTGCATACGCCGCCTCATCGTTGCCGGGCACAGCAGGCTTTTCCTCGCCGAAACTCACTGCTTCAAGCTGATTTTTAGGCACGCCAAGCACGCTGAGCGCCCCGGCAACTGCCTCCGCTCGCTTTTGACCCAATGCGAGGTTGTACTCTCGGCCACCTCTCTCGTCGGTATGCCCTTCAACGGCTACTTTGCGGCTTGCCTGGCTCATGATCACTTTGGCGTTTTCTACTACCAGCGCCTGATATTCAGGCTTGACGACAAAACTGTCGTAATCAAAATAGATAATTCTTTTTTCAGAAGCCAAACTCGTTTGCGATCCGTTTTGGCCCAGATCCACTGGAGCCACGCCACCATTATTGACACCTGAAGTGCCATTTCCCCCCGCGCTACCCGCCACTGGGTTGGCGGTGGCATCAGAAACCGGCACATCGTTCAATGGAACCGTTGAACCACACCCCACCAAGCAGGCACTGAACACCATAGAAAAAACCAAAATCTTCATCAATCGCTCCTAGAAATCGCT
The DNA here is from genome assembly GCA_903905735.1 of uncultured beta proteobacterium. Classification (GTDB taxonomy): domain Bacteria; phylum Pseudomonadota; class Gammaproteobacteria; order Burkholderiales; family Burkholderiaceae_C; genus Rhodoferax. The sequence continues at coordinate 26,088 of CAIVHU010000205.1, read as the reverse complement.
AATTCAAAAAAGGGCCCCAGTGCGGCTCGCGAATATCACCATTTTGACCATTGAGCCGGGCCTTAACTTTGCCGTCCAGCGTAGTGGTCATCAAAGCTTCTTTCCCCTGAATCTGCGTGGCATAAACCACCAGTTTGCTGTTGGGCGCAAAACTTGGGCTTTCATCCGCAGACGTGTCAGACAAACCGCGAATATCGCCACTGGCAAGGTCCATCAGTTGCAGTTTGAAAGCGCCGCCTATCCGGGAAATGTAAGCCATCCACCGACCATCCTGACTGATAGAGGGTGAAATGTTGTAAGAACCTGTGAACGTCACACGCTCGACACCTTGACCGGATATGGCTACTTTGTAAATTTGTGGAGAACCACCCCGGTCACTCACAAAATAAATGCTACGGCCATCCGGTGAAAAAAATGGTTCGGTATCAATGCTGCTGGACTGAATCAGGCGGCGTGGCTCGCCACCGGCGGCGCTCAACAAAAACAATTGCGACCCGCCGTCGCGGCTCAGGGTGACCGCCAGCGTCTTGCCGTCGGGAGCCCAGGCTGGCGCACTGTTGGAACCCTTGAAATTGGCGATCAAACGGCGTTTTCCAGTACTCACGTTGTGCACGTAGATCACGGGCTTGCGGGACTCAAAAGAAACATAGGCAAGCTGATTGCCATCCGGGGACCAAGCTGGGGAAATAATGGGTTCAGGGCTTGCGAGCGCTGACTGCGCGTTCTCGCCATCTGAGTCCGCAACCCACAGCTGGTAACGGGACCCGGATTTGGTCACGTAGGCGATACGCGTTGAAAAGGCACCCTTATCGCCGGTGAGTTTTTCATAAACAAAATCCGACACGCGATGAGCTGCCAGCCTGGCGTCGGACGGCGCGACTGCAAAGCTCTGCCCACCCAGGTCCAGGCCCTTAACCACATCCCAAAGCCGAAACCGCACATCTATCCTGCCGTCAGCCAAGGTAGAAACGCTACCAGACACCAACGCGTCAGACCCGGCCTGGCGAAAAACGGACAGGTTAGGCAAAGAGACCTCGTCCAGTGCGCCCGCATTCGCATTGACGGCGCGAAATTGCCCGCTGCGCTCCAAGTCTGCCTGCACGATATCGGAAATCTTTTGACCAGAAATAGATTGGCCTTTGAACGGCGCGATGGTGATCGGGACCTGCGTCAGGCCGACACCTGAGACTTCGACGCGGAACTGAGCAAGGGAAGCTTGAGCGGTGCAGCCAAAGACTACAAAAAAACAAATTTGGGTAAGTAAACGAAGCATTGTGTTGTGTACAGTGTCAGAAAAATAGGACCAGTGGCGCATTGACAAAAACCTTCGGCACGCAGACAGCAGCGGCAAGGGGAACAGGACCATCCCCCTTAAACTAGCGCATTAGAAAGTTCGGCGACCGTTCAGCCCAAATCCTACCATTCCCGATGCCAAAAATCTCCGTTTACATCATTGCTTACAACGAAGCCGAAAAAGTGGCGGCTACCATTAGAAGCGTTCAATGGGCTGACGAAATCATTCTTGTTGACTCATGGAGCACCGACGACACTCAAAAAATTGCTGAGGGCTATGGCGTCAGAGTCGTGCAGGTCGACTTCAAGGGTTTTGGTGATCTCAGAAACAAGGCGATTGCGACTTGCTCAGGTGATTGGATTTTTAGCCTGGATGCCGACGAACGTTGCACGCCAGAAGTGATGCAAGAAATCCGTGATATCGCAAATAGCCACCAATCATTGGATGTATATCAAGTACCTCGCCGCAACTATTTCATGGGGCGTTGGATTAGCCATTCTGGCTGGTACCCAAATTATCGCCAACCACAGTTTTTTCGTAACGGCAGCATGAGTTACGACCTGAAGCCAGTACATGAAGGCTACGTACTCCACAGTGATAAGCCCATCGGCAATTTGAAAAATGCCATATGGCAATTCCCATTCAAGAACATGGCCGAGGTCATCAGTAAAGCAAATCGCTACTCCACTCTCGGTGCGGAGAAGATCAGACACAAAAAGCTTTCGATGCATACCGCTCTTTTTCATGCAATTTGGGCGTTCATCAAGCACTACTTCTTCAAGCTTGGATTGCTGGATGGTTGGGCAGGATTCGTCATCGCACTCCAGAGTTTTGAAAGTACTTTCTATCGCTATGTCAAAGCTATTGAGATTCAAAAAAAAATTGAATGGAAAGCACCGGCATGAGTTAGAAATTGAAACTGCCAAGTTGAGGCCAAGTCACAAAAATTATTTCAAAATGTGGCTTCCGTCTAATGCCATTTGCAGCCCCTATTTTTAAAACTCTCCTCAACCGGTGACTGACCTTGACTCGAATTATTCAGTTGCCCATGGACAGAATCAACTCCATCAAACTCTACAAAACTGCACACTCTGAATTGAATGAATCTCACACGTGAAATTCAATTTTCGCACATACCAAGTCATCCAATGACAAAATTACGACTATGGATTATTTACTTTGCAGCCATTTCGGTCAGTATGGGGACCGCTGTTTCTGCGATTGGAAGACTAGCCTTATACCTGCTTGCGCTCTGGGTCATAGTGGCAAATTTGATATCTAAAGCACCACGCAACTACTGGCCTATCCGTCCATGGGCAGAGCGCTGGGAACTCATAACGCTAATAACGGTAGCATTCATGGCCACATCTATTTGGTGGAGTGAAGCAGATTCCATCAAGTCTGTTTTGTCATGGACACGGCATGCTCGATTGCTGACCATCCCAGTGATTTGGATACTTGTCCGTGGCAGGGTGGAGGCTCGATCAGTTTTAAGGGTTTTTGTGATCGCCCAACTCTTTGTTGTGGTCAGCGCCTGGATACTGATTTGGGGTCTACCCGTCCCTTGGGCGACTGCATTTAATGCCAAGACGACTTTTGCCGTTTTTGGTTCATATCTTGAGCAATCCATCACCAGTGTCATCATCGCCTTTATTCTCTGGCACCAGCGTGAATGGATATTTGGGGGTAATGGTCGACTACTGGCCATATTGATGGCTTTGGCTACAGTCATACAAGTCTTAGGTTTTCTTGAAGGCCGCTCAGGCTATTTGGTATTTGTCGCGCTAGCGTCTCTGGCCATCTTTTACGAGTTGCCGAAGCGCTGGCGTTGGACAGCAGTCGTCATTCCCTTTTTGACGGTTGCTGTCATATTTATCGGCTTCAAAACGGCCAGAGACAGGATGGTTCTCGTCAAAAACGAAGTGGCAGCCTACGGGCAACATGCCGATATCAACAGCTCTTCTGGCGAACGCCTTATTTACTGGCAAACATCATTGCAATCCATTGCAGATCATCCTGTTTTTGGGGTGGGTTCAGGTGGTTGGAATCACGAATTTCGTCGTTTGACGGGGGGAAGATTCGACCCAAATTTTTACAATGTGGACAATCCGCATCAAATGTTTTTGTTATGGGCAGTTGAAGGTGGATTGGTCGGACTTGCTCTGTTGGTGAGTTTATTGCTTAGCATCTACATGCGATCCAGATCGCTGGCGATATCAGATAGACGCAGCTTGCAGTCTGCACTTGCGGCGCTGGCGGTAGCCGGTATGACGACCTCGACCATTTATGGGATCGGCTTTGGTGATTACTGCTGCATGTTGATCGGCATTCTGCTTTGCACCGGTCATAACGCTGGTTCCGCGACAACCCAACGAGCACTCTTCCGAGCATGAGTCGAACCACGCTTACCAAACGCTTCCGTAGGGTATTTCCGCATTTCAAATACCCTCTTTACGCCTGGTTCACTTCGGCAGCGGCAGTTTTGGTGAGTTCTGCGCTTGAACCAGCCATCCCAGCGCTGCTGAAACCACTGCTTGACAGCGGTTTTTCGTCGCGCACGATGCCACCATGGTTGGTGCCGATTGTGCTCATCGGCATATTTACTTTGCGCTCTCTCGCGTCTTTTATTGCCGACGTGTCGCTGGCAAAAATTGCTCAAACCAGCCTGCATGCCCTGAGAATGCGCATGTTCGCCAAAGTCACCTTGGCGGAGCTGGAGCTTTACCGCACGCAACCGGCCACTGCATTGGCCAATACTCTGGTATATGAGACCAGTAACGGGGCCATTTTGTTGCTGCAGTCGGTAACCACCATCGTCAAGGACAGCGTCACGATTCTGGCCTTGCTGGGCTACCTGTTTTTCCTGAACTGGAAACTGACGTTGATCGTTGCATGTCTGTTTCCAGTTATTGCGGTCACCATGCGCATTCTTGCCAAAAGACTCTACCGCCTGACCAAAGATGCCCAGTCTGAAGTGGACCGGTTGGCCTATGTGGTGGAAGAAAGCGTGTTGGCCCATAAGGAAATTCGCATCCAGGGCGCGCAGGCACAACAACAGGAACGGTTCGCCAAGGTAAACGCACAAATCATGCGCATTGCCATGAAATCCGCAATGGCGGGTTCGGCGGTGACACCGATGACCCAAATTTTTGGGTCAGTGGCTTTGTCTGCAGTGATCACCATTGCGTTGTTTCAGGCCGACGCCCATGCTTTGACCGCTGGCGGTTTCATGGCCTTTATCACGGCCATGCTGATGTTGATTGCGCCAATCAAGCATTTATCCGAAGTGGCCAGCACAGTGACGCGCGGTCTTGTCGCCATGGAACGAGCACTGACACTGATCGAAACCGTTAACGATGAAAAAAGCGGCACATTCAGCATGGACCGATGCTCAGGTGCCATTGAACTGGATCATGTTCAGGTCACCTACCCCAATGCGGATGAACCTGCGGTGAACGACATCAGCTTGAGCATCAAACCCGGAGAATTTATCGCGCTGATCGGCCTATCGGGTTCCGGAAAGTCAACTTTGGCACAGCTCCTGACGCGTTTTGTCAACTATGACAAAGGCCATGTCTATCTGGACGATGTCGAGTTGAGTGAGTGGAACATTCAGTCTCTGCGCAGGCAGTTTGCTTTCGTGGGTCAGAATGTCATCATGCTCAACGACAGCGTTTTAAACAACATTGTGCTGGGGCAACCGCTGGACCGCACGCGTGCTCAAGAGTGCATCGACGCAGCCAACCTGAAAGCGTTTGTCGACTCCCTCCCGCAAGGCATGGATACGCCCGTCGGACACAACGCCAGTCTGCTCTCCGGTGGCGAGCGACAAAGGCTCGCCATCGCCCGCGCCATGTACAAGAACGCACCGATCCTTATCCTTGATGAAGTGACTTCGGCTCTCGACACTGACACCGAGCGACTGGTGCAAGATGCCTTACGAAAAATCATGAAAGGCCGCACCACCCTCGCCATCGCACATCGACTATCCACCGTGCGGGATGCCGACAAGATTGTGGTGCTGCAAGCGGGGCGCATTGTCCAAATGGGCACACACCAGACTCTGGAAAATGTGGAAGGCCCTTATCAGGACTTCCGTCGGCTAAGCCAGTTCTAAAACCTTGACAGCTGCTTCGACAAATTCAGTAGTCGATGGATTGATCACCACCGCAACTCCTGCTTGTCGATGATAAGAAGGCGGCGTATCATAATTGAACCAGCAGACCGTGGGAATGCCAAGTGCAACTGCCATGTGATATGGCCCAGAGTCGCTGGAGATCACCAAATCTGAAGCGCCCAACAAACCGGTAAGTTGACTCAAGCTGCATTGACCTGACCAGTCTTTGACCTCACACGCCAAATCGACCGCTGCCAACGCCAGAGAAAATTCGCGCTGAAATTCCGCATTCACGGCGGCTTCAAAATCAGCCCCGGACAAATTCAGCCTGAAAGGCCTGTCGCGATTAAGTGCCACCATGCAACGCACCAGGGCACTGATCGATGGGCGCTTTGGCAATGCTCCGCTGGTGCCGCAGCCAATGTTCAATGTGACGGTCAACAGGTCATGTGAATCGGTCAAGTGGCTTTTCTGCCAGTTCACTCCATCCCGGCTGACGCTCAGGTTGATTTTGTTGTCCAAACGATCCATGCCGAGCGCCGCAAGTGCGACAAAATCCTTTTCGGTGTAATCCATCAGCATTGGTAAGTCTTTGCGCTTGCAATAGTCCCACACTGACGGAGCGGCGTGGTCATAAAAAAACCGCCGAAGTGGAAACTGCGCAATACCGACCGATATCACCTTCTTTTGACGAGCGAGTCGCCATGTCAGCAGCGTGGTCCGCATGCCACCTGGTTCGAAATCGATGATCAGATCAATTGGCCAACCTTTCAGTGCCGAGTCAATGGCCGCATAAACGACCGAATTTGGCAAGCGCTGGCTTGCAGCGGAGCCCGGATGATCCGTTGTGACGGTGATGAAGTGAGCGCTTTCCAGCAAGTGATGTTCACTGATCAATTGCTCAGTGGGGTAACCCGGGTGACGACTCAAAAACAACAAATGCAATTTGGCATCCGGCCAACGCCGTTTCAAGGCTTGCCACGCGGCAGAACTGCGCAGCACATCACCTATACCCATGCTATGGGATTTGATGAGGAGAATGTTTTGTGGATTCATCATCTATTTGGCTTCAGAGAGGCAGCCCGATACACGTCGTAGTACTGTTGCTTGACTGTGGTCCAACTGTACTTTTGAGCAAACACTCGGGCCTCATAGATCATGTTCTTGCGAAATTCAGACACCGTCAGAACCGTCTCCAGAGCGTTGGCCAAAGCCTGTTCATCCAAAGGATCAGGAAGCAGCATCGCATTCACCTCGTTGGTCAACAAACTGGCCATGCTGTTAAAGGGTGCCATGGTGGTGATCACGGGCACATGGTTGGCCATGGCCTCCAGCAAAACCATAGGAAATACGTCCTGTGTGGTGGGATGAGCCAGGCAATCGATGGCACCATACACCGCAGGCATGTCACGCACCGTACCTAAAAATCGGCATTCTTTGCCCGGCCCCAGACCACGGACCAGATCGGTGTAGTGCTTGGACTGGTCCGGCTTGCCGATCACCACGACCTGCACATCGAAGGGCAACAACGCGACTGCCCTAAGCAAGGTATCGAGGCCCTTTTTCTTGAAGTCGTGACCAATAAACCCAATCACCGTCTTGTCACCAGCCAGCCCGAGAGCACGCCGCGCAGCCAGGCGTTGTGCTGGTGTCAGCGCCATCTCAGGCACCGCGACACCCGGCGGAATAAAAACGCCTTCAGTCAGCCCCGGCAAGACCTGACGGGTTTCGTCCAACAGCAGTTGCGAGACGAAAACCGCATGATGCCCGGCACCGAAAAGGCGTTTTTTCTCGATCCATAAGTACGCCAGCAATCTTGGGCTGGCCATGCGCCGCAAAAAACCCACTTTTTTTTGCTGCAGGCTGGCATGCACCGTCTTGACATGAATGGTCTGCACCTGGCCGTGCGTCACGTTTTCATGCGAATGCACAATGTCAAAACCTTTTGCCGATACGCGCTTGGAATACCAGTTGAACCACAATTGATTCAACCAGCGGCTGCGAATCGGCAGCGAAGGTACGGCGATGTGTGCAAAATGCCCCGGTAGCGCGTCAAAGCTTTGCGAAATGACGGTGATCTCACACTCGCTGCGCATCGCCTCAGCCAACTGCACCGCGTAGCTTTCAGCGCCACCAGCCATTCGTGAAAAGTGGCGGGAAAGAATGGCAACTTTCATAGGGCTTGCCCGGCCAGCCGATCGATGCCGCGCCGGTCTTCATAACGGGTCAGGCATTTGATGAGCAGTTGCATCCATGTCGTGGTGCGGCTCACCAACACCCGTGGCAACAACAACCCATTGCCCCAGCCTGTCACGCGCCCGCGCACCGTGGTGGTAGCCGTGGCGTAGGCGGCTTTTTGCACACAATCCACCGACACCTGATTCAAGGCCCCATAAGGGTAGCAAAAATGCTGCACGCCTTGCGGCTGGCGAATGCAGGATTCCAGTTGTTGGCGCGATTGGGAAATTTCAGCCCACTGCTGGTCCGCGTCCAGATCCGTCAAAAAAGCGTGACTCAACGTGTGTGAACCCACCTCCTGCCCCGCATCGACCCATTGCTGCAACTCCTGGGCCGTCATCAAAGCCGCATGCGGCACACCGCGCCCATCGTCCCAGCGGTTGTATTGGCCCAACAAATCAGCCACCACATAGCAGGTGGAGGTAAAACCGTAGCGCTTCAGCACCGGCAGTGCGCAATGTAGATTGTTGGAGTAACCGTCATCAAACGTAATACCGAACACCCGGCCCTGCTTTTCACCGCGCAAGTAGGGCTCCAGGTCCGTCATGGACAGCCCCCGATAGCCCAAAGCATGCAGCGCCCACATGTGTCTGGAGAAGGCTTTGGGTGACACCACCAAGCCCCGCATGGGCGAGCCCTTGGGCGGCTCCACGTCCACCTGGTGGTACATCAAGATCGGTATGGGGCGCGAGGTCTTTTGCTGCGGTGCCATGTCACATCAACACAATATCGTACTGTTCCTGCCCCATCGCGCCCTCGCTTTGCAGCGACACGGGTTTGCCGATGAACTCAGAGAGGCCGGCCAGATGCTGACTTTCTTCGTCCAGAAACAGTTCGATGACTTTGGGTGAAGCGACCACGCGGAACTCTTTGGGGTTGAACTGGCGCGCTTCGCGCAGAATTTCCCGGAAGATGTCGTAAGCCACGCTCCGCGGCGTTTTGACCATGCCTTTGCCCTGGCACAAGGGGCAAGGCTCACACAGCATGTGCGCCAGCGACTCGCGGGTGCGCTTGCGCGTCATCTCCACCAGGCCGAGTTGCGAAAAACCGCCGCACATGGTCTTGACGCGGTCACGCGCCAGTTGCTTGCGCATCTCCAGCAACACCGCCTGGCGGTGCTCCTCGCGCTCCATGTCGATGAAATCCACCACGATGATGCCACCCAGGTTGCGCAACCTGAGTTGGCGGGCAATGGCTTGTGCAGCTTCCAGGTTGGTCTTGAAAATGGTGTCGTCAAAATTGCGCGCACCAACAAAGCCGCCAGTGTTCACATCCACCGTGGTCAGCGCCTCGGTCTGATCGACGATCAGGTAACCGCCAGACTTAAGTTCCACCCGCCGACCCAGCGCTTTGGCGATGTCGTCGTCGATGGAATGCAGGTCAAAAATCGGGCGCTCGCCCTTGTAATGCTGCAGTTTTTGCGCAGCAGCGGGCATGAATTCGACACCGAAGGCTTTCAGCGCTTCAAACTGTTCCAGCGAATCCACCCGGATGGAAGCTGTGCGCTCGCCCACCATGTCGCGCAGCACACGCTGCAGCAAGCTCAGGTCCTGGTGCAGGAGCGAAGCAGCGGGAAATTTCGTGGCGGCTTCACGGATGCGCTTCCAGGCCTTGCGCAGGTAGGCGATGTCATCGGCCAGTTCCTGGTCGCTGGCATCTTCAGCATTGGTGCGAAGAATAAAGCCGCCGCCCAGATCGCCGACGATCGCCTGCACGCGCTGGCGCAAGGCCTCGCGTTGTGCGGATGGGATCTTTTGCGACACACCAATGTGGTCGTCCTGCGGCAGAAATACCAGCATGCGCCCTGCGATGCTGATCTGGGTGGACAGGCGCGCGCCCTTGGTGCCAATAGGGTCCTTGATCACCTGCACCATCAGGCTCTGGCCTTCAAAGACCTGTTTTTCGATCGGAATCTGCACGGCTGCCGCCCGCGCATTGGAAATCGTTTCACCCTCGGCCGGTGGATGCCAGACATCGGCCACATGTAAAAACGCCGCGCGCTCCAGACCAATGTCGATGAAGGCTGACTGCATGCCCGGCAGCACCCGCGCCACTTTGCCCAGGTACACGTTGCTCACCAGGCCGCGCTCCAGTGCGCGCTCCACGTGCAGTTCTTGCAGCGCGCCACCTTCGACGATGGCCACCCGCGTCTCTTGCGGTGACCAGTTGATCAGGATGTCTTCTTGCATTGTTTTTATATAATAAATAACCTTCTAGCCCTTATAGATAAAGGGCTATAAGCTATGACAATATGAGCATTCAAATCCCAGTTCACGCAACAGCTTCGCGGTCTCAAACAGGGGGAGGCCCATGATACCGGTGTAACTGCCGCTGATGCACGCGATGTGCGCTGCCACCCTGCCCTGCACCGCGTAAGCACCCGCCTTGCCCATGGGTTCGCCCGTGGCCACATAGGCCTGAATCTGCGCACGGTTCATCGGCGCAAACGTCACCCGAGACACCGACACGGCTTCCACGCGCCGCGCACCGGTGCCAACCGCCACCGCCGTCAGCACCCGATGCGTCTTGCCGGACAACGCCGTCAACATGCGCCCAGCATCGTCGGCATCCGTCGGTTTGCCCAGAATGACCCGGCCCAGCGCCACCGTGGTGTCAGAACACAGCACCGGGGCCTCAGGCCAACCGCGCCGGGCGAGGCGTTGCAAGGCGGCATCCAGCTTGAGTCGTGTGACGCGCTGGACATAGGTCATAGGCGCTTCACGCGGCAGCACAGCCTCCAGGCTCTCGGCATCTTCATCCGCGTCAGGCAACAGCAATTCATGGGCGATACCCAATTGATCCAGCAACTGGCGACGTCGAGGGCTTTGGGAGGCCAGGTAAACAAAATTTTTCATGCTTTTTTGCCATGTCCAAACCATTCCTGTCTAGGCGTGGCGACGCAGACAGTACGCCAGTACGGCAAGTCGTCGCAACGACGACAGGGATGATTTGGGCTTGGCATCATTCCCGGTGGTAGGGGTGGTTGGCATTAATCGACCAAGCGCGGTACAACTGCTCAACCAGCAGCACGCGCACCATTGCATGTGGCAGCGTCAAATCAGACAGCCGAATGCGCTCATGCGCCGCCTGCCTGAAAGCCGGGGCCAGCCCGTCTGGCCCGCCAATGACCAGCGCCACATCACCGCCCGACAGTTGCCAGTCTTTGAGCTTGCCCGCCAGCGCCATGGTGGTCAGCGCCGTGCCACGCTCGTCAAGGGCCACGATGCGGCAGCCTTTCGGGATCGCTGCCTCGATGCGGGCGCGTTCGGCAGCGTAGATGGTTTCCAGTGATTTGGAGGCCCGCGGCTCGGTTTTGACGGCCTTGAGTTCGATCTTGATCTCGAACGGAAAGCGCTTGGCGTAGTCGTCCCAGGCGGTCTGCGCCCATTCGGGCACCCGCTGTCCCACGGCAACGATCAGCAAGCGCACGGTGTGACTTAGCTGGCGGAGCGCTTGCTGGTCTTCTTGGCCGGAGCGCGGGCCGCTGGTTTGGCGGCCGATTTCTTGGCAGCTGGTTTGGCAGGCGCATTCACCACCAGCGTCTTGATGCGCGGCTTGGTCACAATTTCAGCATCTTTTTGGCGGAACCCCAAGTCCAGGCCTCTAGCCCTTGTTGTACTTGCCCTGGCGGCTATTTTTTTGGCAGCAGCCACTTTGGCCTCCTCCTGCTTTCTCAGTTGGGCTTTTGAGGGGAAAGCGTCTTCAACACCTTTCTTCGCAGCGCTGGACCGGCGCAGGCTGGATTCGGGCTTGGCGGCCCTCGCCGGCTGCGTGGGTGCAGCCGGTGCCTTGGCGACCTTGGCGGCCAGCGGCTTGGGCGCACCGAGCTTCAGGCGCACCGGTTTTTCACCCCACAACTCTTCCAGGTTGTAGTAGGTGCGGTAGGTGGGCTGCATCACATGCACCACGGCCTGGCCGCAATCGACAATGATCCACTCACCATTGGCTTCACCTTCGACGCGTGGCTTGGGGAACCCAGCATCGCGCACCGCATCGACCACACTCATGGCCAACGCCTTGGTTTGGCGGTTGGACGTACCCGAGGCGATGATCACCCGCTCAAACAGGGATGACAGCTCTTCGGTGTCGAACACCACAATCTCTTGCGCCTTGACATCTTCGAGCCCATCCACAATCGCGCGCTGCAGCTTTTGCACGTCTTTTTTACCGTCAACCTTGGCAACAGGCCTTGCAGTTGGACGGGTCGCTGACTTGGTAACCGCGCGCTGGCGCTCCTCGGCCTCAAAAGGCGTGGCTGCCTGGCTGGCCGCACGGGCCGTGGATTTAACAGCCGCTTTTGCAGCGGTTTTAGCGGGAGTTTTGGTTGCGCGTTTGGCAGCGGTCGGGGCAGTGGTTTTGGTAGTCATCAAGGGATTAGGTAAAGGTGGTGGGCGGCAATATAACGCGCAACGCTCTCGCCCACCAGTGCCGTCATGTTTTGGTGGGTGGAAATGGCAGACCGAATGTCGGTTGCGCTGAGGGCCATCGCTGGCATTTGCAAGTGGAAAAAGCGATCCGGATGGGCCATCTCTGCATCAAATACGGCCCCAGCCCCCGTTGAATGAGGGCGATCAGCTACACATATTGTAGCTGATTGAAGAATCTCCTGCCACGCGTGCCAGGTGGTCAGCAATTGCGCCTGGTCTGCACCAATGATCAGGAACAGTTGCGCCCCCGCCACCTCGGCGTGCAGCTCGCGCAAAGTGTCCACCGTGTAGCTGGGGCCGCCGCGCCGGGTTTCACGGGCATCCACCTGCGCCTGGGGCAGTTCGGCAAAGGCCAGTTGGGCCATCGCCAGGCGGTGAGTGGCCTCGGTCAACGCGCGGGGTTTATGCCAGGCCTGCCCGGTGGGAATGATGCGCAGCTGGTCCAGCTGAAGCTGCTCAATGGCAACGTGCGCCAGCGCCAGATGTGCCAGATGCGGCGGATCGAACGCCCCGCCCAGAATGCCGATGCGCCTGAACGCGGCCTCTGGCAAGCTCAAATCCAGTCCCGGCGCACCAGAAATTGCTCGGTCAAGGCGGCCTCAGGCGTGCCCGGCTCAGCTTGATGCTGGTACGACCAGCTCACCAGCGGCGGCATCGACAGCAGAATCGACTCGGTGCGCCCGCCCGATTGCAGGCCAAAGTGCGTGCCACGGTCCCACACCAGGTTGAACTCCACATAACGGCCGCGCCGGTACAGCTGGAAGTTGCGCTCACGCTCGCCGAAAGGCGTGTCCTTGCGCCGCTGAACGATGGGCAGGTAAGCTCCCAGAAAACTGTCCGCCACTGACTGCATCATGGCCAGACTGCGCTCGAACCCTAGTTCCTGAAAGTCGTCAAAAAACACGCCGCCAACGCCACGCTGCTCATTGCGGTGTTTGTTGCAAAAGTAGTCATCGCACCAGGTCTTGAAGCGCGGGTATTTGTCCTCGCCAAACCGGGCCAGAGCGGACTTGCAGCTTTGGTGGAAGTGAATGGCATCTTCTTCAAAGCCGTAGTACGGCGTCAGGTCCATACCGCCGCCAAACCAGCACACCACCGAGCCATCGCTGGCGGTGGCAGAGATCATGCGCACGTTCATGTGTACAGTGGCCACATACGGGTTGCGCGGGTGAAACACCAGCGACACGCCCATCGCCTCAAACGGCACACCCACCAGACCCGGACGATGCTGCGTGGCTGATGGCGGCAAATTGGGCCCGCTGACATGCGAAAAACCGCAACCCGCACGCTCAAACAAGGGGCCACCTTCCAGAATCTGCGTGATACCCTGGCCCTGCAACTTGTCACCCGGCGCCTTTTGCCAGGCGTCGGTCAGGAACGCGCTGCCGTCCAGATTTGCAATCGCACCGGTGATGCGCGCCTGCAGGCCGCGCAGATAGGTACTGACTTCTGCAGTGACGCTGCCGGAGTTGGCGACTTCTGTCGTCATGCTGCTGCTCCTTTGATAGCGCGGTGCCCAATATCCGTGCGGTATTGCATGCCGTCAAAGCGAATACCTGCAGCCACTTCGTAGGCGCGCTGCTGCGCCAGGCGCACGTTGTCCGCCAGCACCGTCACGCATAAAACACGCCCGCCGGAGGTCTGCAGCGCATCCGCTTGATCTGCTTTGCCTGGAACGAGCACGGTACTAGCGTGAAACACAACCGCATCTTCAACCGGATTGGGGAGTCCCGTGATGACATCGCCCTTGCGAGGCTGCAATGGATACCCCTGCGCAGCTAACACCACACCCAGCGCGGTGCGGCGGTCCCATTGCAGTTCAATTTGATCAAGCTTCCCATGCGGGCCCGGTTCGGTCGCGGCAAGCATCACATCCACCAAATCGGTTTTCAGCCGCATCATGATCGGCTGGGTTTCGGGGTCGCCCATGCGGCAGTTGAATTCAAGCGTTTTGGGCTTGCCTTGCGCGTCGATCATCAACCCGGCATAGAGGAAGCCGGTGAACGGGATGCCATCTTTTTCCATGCCGCGCACCGTCGGCAAGATGATTTCGCGCATGACCCGGGCGTGCACGTCAGGCGTGACGATGGGCGCGGGCGAGTAGGCACCCATGCCGCCGGTGTTGGGGCCCAGGTCGCCATTGAGCAGGCGTTTGTGGTCCTGACTGGTGGCCAGCGGCAGCACGTTTTTGCCGTCCACCATGACAATGAAGCTGGCTTCTTCACCGGCCAGGAATTCTTCAATGACCACACGCGCACCGCCAGCGTTGTGGCTCACGCCCAGGGTGTTGTCCACCAGCATGAAATCCACCGCTTCATGCGCCTGGGCCAGCGTCGTTGCCACCACCACGCCCTTGCCCGCAGCCAGACCATCGGCCTTGACCACGATGGGCACGCCTTTGTGGTCGATATAGGCGTGGGCATCCGCCGGGTTGGTAAAGGTTTCAAACTCTGCGGTGGGAATGTTGTGGCGCTTCATGAAGGCTTTGGAAAACGCCTTGGAGCTTTCCAATTGCGCGGCGGCTTGTGTCGGGCCAAAGATGCGCAGGCCGTGCTTGCGAAATGCATCCACCACACCGGCAGCCAGCGGCACCTCGGGACCAACCACCGTGAGCGCTATCTTTTGTGCAGTAGCCCACTCCTGCAGCTGCTGCACATCCGTGATGTTGACGTTCTCAAAATGCGGATCCAGCGCGGTCCCGGCGTTGCCGGGTGCCACATAGATTTTGTGCGTTTTGGGCGACTGGGCCAGCTTCCAGGCCAGCGCGTGTTCGCGGCCTCCTCCACCAATGACGAGAATCTTCATACGGTTTCCGTGTCGAGTTCGGCGTTGTGATACACCGCTTGCACATCGTCCAGGTCTTCAATCGCGTCAAGCAGCTTTTGCATGCGCGCGGCGTCGTCGCCGGTGACTTCGATCGGGTTCTCGGCGCGCATGGTCACCTCAGCATCGTCCGGGGTCAGGCCAGCGGCCACCAAAGCGTCCTTGACGGCTTCAAAAGCCGCCACCGGGGTGATGACTTCAATGGCACCATCGTCGTCGGTGATCACGTCATCAGCACCGGCTTCCAGCGCCACTTCCATCACCTTGTCTTCACTCACGCCGGGGGCAAAAATGATCTGCCCGCAATGTTTGAACTGGAACGCCACCGAGCCTTCGGTGCCCATGTTGCCGCCAAATTTGGAGAACGCATGGCGCACTTCGGCCACAGTACGCACCTTGTTGTCGGTCATCGTGTCCACGATGATCGCCGCGCCGCCGATGCCGTAACCTTCGTAGCGGATTTCTTCGTAGCTGATGCCATCGAGCGTACCAGTGGCCTTCTCGATGTTGTACTTGATGCGGTCGGCCGGCATATTGGCTGCCTTGGCGCGGTCAATGGCCAGACGCAGGCGCGGGTTGGTGGACAAATCGCCGCCGCCGGCGCGCGCTGCCACGGTGATTTCTCGGATGATGCGCGTCCAGATCTTGCCGCGCTTTTCGTCCTGACGGCCTTTGCGGTGCTGAATATTGGCCCATTTACTGTGTCCTGCCACGAGAATTCCTTTAAAAATTCGTTACCCTATCGGCTCGATTGTACTTTTTGAGCTTCGATATGCCCGAACCGATCCTGATCGCCCAGCACGGCCAGACCCAGTGTTTCCTGCAGCCTGACAAGGCCAACCGCCACGGCCTGATCACCGGTGCCACCGGCACCGGCAAAACCATCACCCTGCAAACCATGGCCGAAGGTTTTGCCAAACTCGGCGTGCCGGTGTTCATGGCCGACATCAAGGGCGACCTGACCGGCATCTCGCAGGTCGGGAGTTCTACGCCAAAACTGGCTAAAGTCCTTACTGAGCGTTGGCTGGATGCTCCTGAATACGCAGCATTTTCGACCACGTTGTGGGACGTGTTTGGCGAGCAGGGTCACCCGGTGCGCGCCACCGTGAGCGACCTGGGGCCACTGCTGCTGTCCCGCATGCTCAACCTCAACGACACCCAGGCCGGGGTGCTGCAACTGGTGTTCAAGATCGCCGACGACAACGGCCTGTTGCTGCTGGACATGAAAGACCTGCGCGCCAAGTGTCAGGACGTGGGCGACAACGCGTCGAGCTACACCACCAGTTACGGCAATATCAGCGCAGCCAGCATCGGTGCCATCCAGCGCGGCCTGATGCAGATCGAGGAGCAAGGCGGTAACAAGTTCTTTGGCGAGCCGATGCTCAACATCGACGACCTCATGCAGACCGATGGTGCCGGACGTGGCATGGTCAACATCCTGGCGGCCGACAAACTGATGAACGCACCGCGTCTGTACAGCACCTTCCTGCTGTGGATGCTCAGCGAATTGTTCGAGAACCTGCCTGAAGTCGGTGACCTGGAGAAACCCAAACTGGTGTTCTTTTTTGACGAAGCCCACCTGCTGTTCAACGTCGCCCCCAAGGTGCTGATTGAGCGCATTGAACTGGTGGTGCGCCTGGTGCGCTCCAAAGGCGTCGGTGTGTACTTTGTGACGCAAAACCCGCTGGACATTCCCGACAACGTGCTGGCGCAGTTGGGCAACCGCGTGCAGCACGCGCTGCGTGCGTTCACGCCACGGGACCAGAAGGCGGTCACGAGCGCTGCCGACACCATGCGCCCGAACCCTGGGCTGGACATTGGCGCGGCCATCACCGAGCTGGCCGTGGGTGAGGCGCTGGTGAGTTTTCTGGACGAAAAAGGCCGTCCCAACCCGACCGAGCGCGTGTTTGTGCTGCCACCGGCCAGCCAGATTGGCCCGATCACGCCCGAGCAGCGTCAGGCGCTGATTGCCAACTCGATCGTCGCCGGTGTCTACGAAAAAACGCTGGACCGCGAGTCGGCTTTTGAAAAGCTCAAGGGCCGTGCCACCGAGCGCACCGAGGCCGCTTCAAAGGCGGCTGATGGCAAGACGGCCACGCCAGCCCCATCAGGCAGCATGTTCGACGGTTTGGGAGCCAGTCTGGGCAGTTTGCTGGGCGGTGGCAATGGCCGACGCACCTCGGCGGGCGAACAGTTGTTCAAGAGCGCTGCCAGCTCGATTGGCCGCGAAGTCGGCCGACAAATCATCCGCGGGGTGCTCGGCGGCATCTTCGGCGGCGCCAAACGATAAAGAAAAAGGAAAAACACCATGACCCAATCCGACCCGATGGTTCACGTCATCGACCACCCGCTGGTGCAGCACAAGCTCACGCTGATGCGCTGCAAAACGGCCAGCACCACCAGTTTTCGCACCCTGCTCAATGAACTGGCGATGCTGATGGCCTATGAAGTCACCCGCGACATGCCCACGCAAGATGTGGAGATCGAAACCCCGCTGGAAACCATGACCGCCAAGATGATTGACGGCAAGAAACTGGCATTGGCGTCGATCCTACGGGCGGGCACCGGGCTGCTGGACGGCTTTCTGGCCGTGGTGCCTGGCGCGCGCGTCGGCCACGTCGGCCTGTACCGCGACCCTGCCACACTCAAGGCGGTGGAGTATTACTTCAAGATGCCCAAGGACATGCCCGAGCGCGACGTGATTGTGGTCGACCCGATGCTGGCCACCGGCCACTCGGCCATCGCCGCCATCACGCGCATCAAGGCGCTGGCACCGCGCTCCATCAAGTTCGTCTGCCTGCTGACTTGCCCCGAAGGCATCAAGGCACTGCGCGCGGCGCACCCGGACGTGCAGATCTTCACCGCCGCCATCGACCGCCAGCTCAACGATCACGGCTACATCTTGCCGGGGCTGGGCGATGCGGGCGACCGGATTTTTGGGACGCAATAAGTCACAAGCTTTTGTGGCAAAACCCCAAATCCAGGAAAAACCCCAAGTCCAGGCCTCCAGCCTTTGATGGGAAAGCGGTGAAAGCTATATATTTAATAGTAACCCAAAGGATGAAAACCAGGCCGGCCATGGCCAATGAAGGAGGAAAAAACCATGCTTGACAACAATCCCCAATTCAACGTCGTGAAGAAGGCGTTCCCCCATATCGGCGTAAAGCTCAAGGAGTATTGGGGCCGCGACAGCTTTGTCGCCTATATGGAAGGCCTGCTGCATGGCACGCGTGAAGGTACCCGCCGAGGCTTTCAGACCGATGTGCTGATGGCCCTGCACCATTTGTCCGAGCAACACAAGGCGGCTTATCCGCAGTTTGTGGTGGCCGATGATTTTTGGGCGTATGTCGAGAGCAAGCCGGAAATTCCCGCGCGTTAGTCTGCGCGCGGCTGTGCAACCCACCTGGGCCCCGGCGAGCGGCTCAATCCGCCTCTGGCGCGATGCTCTCGGCGTAGTCATACAGCGCCCCCAACACTTCCTCGCCACGTTCATCGGCGGTTTCGGCCAATTTGTCGAGTTGGTCAAACAGCGCAGTTAGAGTGAGCGCGCCGCCCTCACCTTCCAGCAGACGCACGGCGCGGTGGGCTTCCCAGGCGGCGGCTTCATCGCCGGTCAAACTGTTGGGAAAGTTGCGCGCGCGGTAGCGCCACAGCAGTTCGGTCAGGCGCGAGTCCTCAAAAGCCGGGCGCGCCTTGGCAAGTTGTTCATGGGTGCTATGGCGCAGGTCGTTCAGCCGGCGGCGGTCCGCGTTGCCGATGAAGCCGCCGTACAGGTCTTCATCCACATCCACCGGGCCGCTGGCATCGCGCTTGAACACGTCAGTCCAGATGGCGCTCATGTCGGGCAGATCACGGGCTACTGCAGCGTTGTCCAGTTGCGCCGCCACGTCGATGCCCCAGCGCTGCGCCATCGGGTCACTGAGCACTTTCAGGTTGCTCATCACCATCGGTGACTTGTTGATGTGCACGGATTTGATGGGCAGGCGGGTCATGCCTTCGGGCAAATCGGCGCTGCGAGTGAACAGGCGCTGTTTGATCTGCGCGGCGTTCAGGTTGGCCAGTTCGCTCGGGTGTTGTGACAAATCCCAGGCCAGGAGTTCGTTCTTGTTGCCCGGGTGCATGGCCAGCGGCCACATCAACGCCAGGCAACCTCGCTCAGGAGCGAACATGCCGGAGATATGCCAGAACGGCCGCGCGTTTTTCAAGGTGGCGGGCAGGCCCAATTCCGAGAGCACCCGGTCTTTTTTGTGCAGGCCAAAGCAGAAGTCAAACAAGCGCGGTTGTGCGGTTTTTATCAAGCGCGCCAGGGCGATCGTGGCGTGCACGTCGCTCAGCGCATCGTGGGCGGACTCGTGGGCCAAGCCGTTGGCAGCGGTCAAGTCGGTGAGTTTGAAACTGGGTTTGCCGTCCGGCTTGGTCGGCCAGGAGATGCCGTCGGGCCGTAGTGCGTAGGCAGTGCGCACCACATCCAGAATGTCCCAGCGGCCACAGTCGTTTTGCCACTCACGCGCGTAAGGGTCGATCAGGCTGCGCCAGAACATGAACCGCGTGATTTCATCGTCAAAACGAATGGTGTTGTAACCCACGCCCACGGTGCCGGGAAAGCTGAGCAGTTGCTCGATTTGCGCAGCAAACTGGTACTCCGGGATGCCTTTTACCAGGCATTCCTGCGGCGTGATGCCGGTAATCAGGCAGGCCTCTGGCTCGGGCAAAAAGTCGTTGGCGGGCTGGCAATACAGCATCACCGGGTCGCCCAGCGGGTTCAGATCGGCATCGGTGCGGATGGCGGCAAACTGCGCCGGGCGCGTGCTGCGGGTGTTGGCGCCGAAGGTTTCATAGTCGTGCCAGAGGAAGGTGTGGGCCATGAATGTCAGTCAGGATATTATCAAAACAAATAGCTGCCAGCCCAGATGAATAAAGGGGTGGAGGCATAAAAGACCATTATTTTCTGCGCGCCGAATTGACCCCAGGCAGTTCGGCCACCAGGCCCAGCACCTTGTGCAGCCGCCCGGAATCCGACACCTCCACGGTGAACGTCATCCACGCTGTGCCCTTGATCGACTGGGTTTGCACACCGATCACGTTCATCTTTTCCTTGGTGAACACTTCAGAAATATCGCGCAGCAGGCCCTGGCGGTCATGCGCCTGCACGGCCACGTCCACCGGATACACCGAGCCTGCCACCGCCTGGGCCACGCCCCACTCCACCTCGATCAGGCGTTCGCCGTTTTTAGCGACCATTTCTTTCAGGTTGCTGCAATCCTTGCGGTGCACACTGACCCCCTTGCCGCGTGTGACAAAACCACAAATCGCATCTGGCGGCGCGGGTTTACAGCATTTGGCCATTTGCGTCATGAGCGAATCCACGCCCACCACCAGTAAGCCGCCTTTGGTCGGGTTGTCGCCCGAGCGGGGTTTGCGCAGCAGCGGCGCGTTGGCATCAAACTGCGGGGCTTCGGGCGGGCGCAGCACCTGCTCGATGGCGCGCAACGAAAACTCGTCCTTGCCCACGTCTTCAAACAGCGCGGTGGCGTTGGTAAAGCCCAGTTGGACCGCCAGGTCGTCTAGCTTGACAGCGGTTTTACCTTCGCGCTGCATGAGCCGTTCAACGGCCTCGCGGCCTTTGGCGATGGTCTCGGACATGGCCAGCGCGTTGAACCAGGCGCGCACCTTGGTGCGGGCGCGGTGGCTCACCAGGTAGCCGAGCTCGGCATTAAGCCAATCGCGCGACGGGCCGCCCTCTTTGGCGGTGGTCACTTCCACCGTCTGGCCGTTTTTGAGCGGCGTGTTGAGCGGCACCATGGCCCCATCGACGCGCGCGCCACGGCAGCGGTGGCCCAGGTCGGTGTGTACGGTGTAGGCAAAATCGACCGCCGTGGCACCTTGGGGCAGCTCGACGATGGAGGCGTCCGGCGTCAGCACATAAATGCGGTCGTCCAGCAGGGTTTGTGTGTGGACGCCCGACAAATCGCGCTCCCACGCAAGCAACTGGCGCAGCACGGCAATTTTGGCGTCATATGCGCCGGTAGCCGACACACCCGCGTAACCTTTGGCCCCGGCTTCCTTGTACGCCCAATGCGCCGCCACGCCGTTTTCCGCATGATCGTGCATGGCCTGGGTGCGGATCTGGATCTCGGTGGGTGAACCCGCTGCGTCGCGCACCACCGTGTGAAGAGATTGGTAACCGTTGACCTTGGGTTTGGCAATGTAGTCGTCAAACTCTTCGGTGATCGGGGTGAAATGGTCATGCACCCAGCTCAAGGCGCCATAACACTCAGGCACGCTGGCCACCAGGATGCGCAGGGCACGCACGTCGTACACCTTCTCAAACCCCAGCGACTTGCCACGCATTTTTTTGACGATGCTGTAGATGTGTTTGGGCCGCCCCGACACCTTGGCGTCGATGCCGTTGGCTCTCAAATCTTTTTCAAGCTGGCTGCGCATGCGCTCCACATGGGCTTCCCGCTCCACGCGTTTTTCGTCTAGTAGCTTTGCCACCTGTTTGTAGGTGTCGGGCTCCAGAAAGCGGAAGGCCAGGTCTTCCATCTCCCACTTGATTTCCCAGATGCCCAGGCGGTTGGCCAATGGCGCAAACACCTGCAACGCCTCGGAGGCCACGCCTTCGGGCACCGGCAGCTTGGTGGCAGCAAAAAACCGCAGCGTCTGCAGCCGCGAGGCCAGGCGCAACATCACCACCCGCAAATCGCGCGAGAAGGCCAGCAGCATCTTGCGCACGTTTTCGGTCTGGACGGCGGCGGCTTGCTGCATGGCCGGCGTGTCGGCCACCACCGGCGGGCGCGCGGCCTTGGCCTGGCGTGCGTGGCGCTGCACGCGTACCAGCTTGGTGGTTTCCATGGCCAGCGCGGCATAGTTGTCGCCAAACGCCTTGGCAATCACTTCCTGGGGTTTGTTCAGATGGTCGCAGGCATAGACCAGATAGCTGGCGGCTTGCATCGCCTCCGAGCCGCCAATGCCTTTCAGGATGAGTGCCACGGCATCGGCATGGGACAGCGTGTTTTCACCCGTGTCCAGCGTCTCGCATGACAGCAGCGGCTCGGCAAAGGCGCGGGCGCGGGCCAGGGCTTGCGGGTGCTCGGGCAGGCTTTGGGCAATGGCGGCCACCACCGGCAGCACGGGTTTTACGGCCCGCGCGGACGCTGCGTCGTCAGTCTCGGAAATCTTCATGAAAATCGCATCACCTTGTTTTTATCTTCGCGCCGCCCTCGCCCACATTCATCCCAACAGAAACGCCACCACCGCATCCACCTGATCGTGCGCCACAAAAGTAGGCGCGTGGCCCACACCAGCAAATTCCACCAACCGCGCTTTCGGGCCGCGCTGCGTCATGGCCTGTGCGGTGGCGGCCGAGAGCAGATCAGAATCCGCCCCGCGCACCAGCAGCACCTGCGCGGTGATCTGGTCGTAGGCCTGCCACAACATGGCCTCACCCTGTGCGGCAGACTCGGCCGTGACCGCCTTGAACGGCTCGGCCAGCGCCGGGTCGTAGCGCAGCGTCAGCCGCCCGGAATCGTCGTCCAGCGGTTTCACCTGTGGGCGGGTCAAGGCCAGCCATTGCTCGGGGGTGTGTGGGCCAAAGCTGCTGGCAATCGCCCACAGCGCGTCAGCCGCCTGTTGCTCGGTCTCGAACACCGGCACCTTACCCAGATACTCACCAATGCGCTGCAGCGCCTGCCATTCAATCACCGGGCCCACGTCGTTCAAGACCAAGCGGCGCACCTTGGCAAATGGCGGCAGTTCGGGCTGGCCTGCCACCACCAAACCAATCAGGCCGCCCATGCTGGTGCCGATCCAATCCAGCGTGGTGGGTTGCAAATGCGCCAGCAGCGCCAGCATGTCGGCGGCATAAAACGGAATCTGGTAACCCTGCGGGTCGTTGAGCCAGTCGCTCTGGCCACGGCCTGCCACATCCGGGCACACCACCCGGATGTCGCCACCGGCCTTCTCGCACAGCGCCTGCGCCAGCGTGTCAAAGTCGCGACCCTGGCGGGTCAGACCATGTACACACAGCACCACATGGCGGCTGGCCGGGTTGCCCCATTGCCAGTAAGCCATGCGATGGCCGCCCTGGGCATCGGGGCAGTGGATAAATTCAAGCGTTGGATCAGGCATGGTGGGTGTCACTGGATAATGACAGCATCCTAATTCAAACCGGATAGCCGCCCCGCTTTGGCGCGCTCCAACCCATCTATTTTTTGCGGAGAACATTCCATGCTCAAAGGTAAAACAGCGCTCGTCACCGGCTCCACCAGCGGCATCGGTCTGGGCATTGCCAAGGCGCTGGCGGCGCAGGGTGCCAACGTCGTCCTGAACGGTTTTGGTGATGTCGATGGCCCCAAAGCCGAGGTGGCCGCGCTGGGTGTGCAGGTGGCCTACCACGGTGCCGACATGAGCAAACCTGCCGAGATTGCCGACATGTTGACCTACGCCGCACAGCAGTTTGGCCGCGTCGATATTCTGGTGAATAACGCCGGCATCCAGCATGTGTCCCGCATCGAGAGCTTTGCGCCCGAACGCTGGGACGCCATCATTGCCATCAATTTAAGTAGCGCGTTTCACGCTACCCGTCTGGCTTTGCCAGCGATGCAGGCCGCAGGTTGGGGCCGCATCATCAACGTGGCCTCGGTCCACGGCCTGGTCGCCTCGGCTGAAAAAGCCGCCTACGTGGCAGCCAAACACGGTGTGGTTGGTCTGACCAAAGTCACCGCGCTAGAAAACGCCACCACGGGCATCACATGCAACGCCATCTGCCCCGGCTGGGTGCTGACCCCGCTGGTGCAAAAGCAGGTGGATGCCAAGGCCACCGCACTGGGTGTCTCCAACGAAGAAGCCACCCGGCTGCTGCTGGGCGAAAAAGAGCCGTCGATGCAGTTCACCACGCCCGAAGAACTGGGCGCACTCGCCGTGTTTTTCTGCTCACCTGCAGGCAACAACGTGCGCGGCGTAGCCTGGAACATGGATGGCGGCTGGGCGGCGCAGTAACCTCACCCAACTGATGAACGATATATTAATAATAGCTGCTTGCGCATGTATTTAAAGTCCCCCGTAGTGGATCCGTAAATCGTGCGTATGCTGATCTCGGTACCGCCGAATCGATCAGGATCAAAGGCGATGCAGTATCTCACAGGCAAGAGGTCAAATCGACTGTTGTCAGATTTTCTGGCGCTGAGGAAGCGGCACTGTCTTGAGGCTACGCTTACGCCGCCAAGAACTGAAATGGAGGCAGATATGGCAGTGGATCATGGTCCAGTGGTTTTGGTGGCTGGAGCAACTGGCCTCGTAGGCCGGGAAATCGTCTCTGCCCTTTTGGCGGATAGCACAGTTGAAGTGGTTCACTGCGTCGGTCGTTGGCCACTGATGGTCAAACACCCCAAACTGATTAACCACGTGGTCGATTTCGCCGCCCTGACTTCACTTCCGAAAGCTGACGAATGCTATATCGCTCTGGGTACCACCATCAAGCTTGCCGGTAGTCAAGCCGCTTTCAGAGCGATCGACCTGGATGCCGTTGTGGCTATCGCCGTGGCAGCGAAATCAGCGGGGGTCACAAAAGTTGGGGTTGTCAGCGCCATGGGCGCGAACCCAAAATCTGGAGTTTTCTACAATCGCATCAAAGGCAAGATGGAACTTGCTCTTGCCGGTCTGGGGTTGCACTTCCTCGTGATTGCGCGCCCCTCCTTGCTGGATGGCAACCGGGTAGCTTTGGGCCAACGCGAGCGAAGTGGTGAAGGTATTGGCCTGATACTTGCGCGCAAATTGCGCCCTCTACTTCGTGCAAACTACCGCGCCATCCTGGCCAAGGATGTAGCGCACGCTCTGATCCGCGCCGTCAAGGCGGCCACACCTGGGGTGGTAACGCTTTTGTCGGGTGAAATGCAGGGCGGCTGAGCCCGATGGGCGCAACACACGTACCGGGAGGCGGCTGGCGGATGCACCATCAATTTAAAATTTTACTATTACTTATATAGCTACTAGCCCTTTAATAATATGGGCTAAGGGCACTTTTTATCATTGATAATCTCCACACATGATTACATTTACCTCGCTCTTTCCCCTGGGATGGCAACACTATTTGCTGGGCGGCCTATTGATCGGCACCGGCGTGGCCCTGCTGTTTGTGTTGACCGGTTTAGTGGGCGGCATGAGCACCGTTTTTTCAAGCACCTGGTCACTGGTATTGAAGCGACCTTTTTTCCAGCAGGAACGCTTTACTGGCTCCCGAGCCTGGCGGCTCTTGTATGCCCTGGGGCTGATTTTGGGAGCATTCATTTGGTGGCTAGGGTTTGGCGGTGGCATTGCCTTAAGGACAGGTGTGCCAACTTGGGCATTGCTACTTGGCGGGTTCCTGGTGGGCTATGGTGCGCGCCTGGGTAACGGTTGCACGTCTGGCCACGGCATCTGCGGCCTCGGTTCAATGCAATGGCCGTCTTTGTTGGCGGTGCTCACCTTCATGAGCACCGCTTTTCTGACGGCCAATCTCATGGCAGCCTGGCAAATATGAGCACGCATCGTTTAACACCCGCGAGTGCACTGGCCGCCGTGGCAGGAGGGGCATTGTTTGGGTATGGTCTGGCGCTGTCGACCATGATTCGCCCTGAAGTTGTGCTGAGTTTCTTGACATTCAAAGACTTTGGGTTGATGTTGGTGATGGGCGGCGCGGTGGTAGTGACGCTGCTGGCTTACAAGGTGGCCCCCCACGTCCTGGGGAAACCTTTGCTGGGTGGCTACTTTCACCATCATGTCAGCTTCTGGAACCGGGACACAACGGCAGGCGCCGCGCTGTTTGGCATAGGCTGGGGTCTGTGCGGCGTGTGTCCAGGCCCGGCGATAGCAGGGCTGGGCGCTGGCAACTGGGACTTGTTATGGGCCTTGGGCGGCATCGCTCTGGGAGCGCTGCTGCAAGGACTGCGGGCCAAGGTTTGACCAAAGTGCTGTCGGCTGTGCCGAAGTTGATTTCAACTGCCTTGACGCATCCTTGCCAGCAAGCCAAAGCCAACAGTTGAACCTCGCTATTGGCAAGCGAGACTGCGCTTAGCCCATCTTTAACGTAAGAATTATGTAAGGTGGTTGTTTTGTACCTTTTCAACGTTGTAAGTTGTTGATTTATATAGGTGGTTCGTCTCCTGTTTTTGATTTTCGTTTTGTTGTGCCATAATAGTTTTGGCTTCTTG